>JAYELI010000030.1 GCA_034717435.1 Candidatus Omnitrophota bacterium | reverse complement strand
GAGATCCTTCGGTCGCTTACGCTCCCTCAGGATGACACCTACGCTTACGCTCCCTCAGGATGACACCTACGCTTACGCTCCCTCAGGATGACACCTACGCTTACGCTCCCTCAGGATGACACCTACGCTTACGCTCCCTCAGGATGACACCTATCTTAAAAAGAACAAAATTAAGGACTTGGGGAGTGTGCAGTTTTAAACTTTAAACTGTGCACTTTAACAATTTAACAGTTTATCAGTTTAGCAATTTATCAAGGTCCTCTGTCTTTTCAACATTATAGACCTTTAAATCTTGATCAATTCGCCGTAAAAGTCCTTTTAAGACCTTTCCCGGCCCGATCTCAACAAAGTTAGTAATGCCCTGAGAAATCATCAAATGAATGGATTTTTCCCATAAGGTCTTACAAGTTAACTGTTCTTTCAGGTTTGATTTTATTTCTTGCGGTGAATCTTCGCAGGCCCCGGTAACATTAGCTACTATCGGCACACGAGGTTTTGCGATTTCAACCTTAGCCAGTTCTTGGCCTAAACCTTCAGCTGCCTGATCCATTAAATGACAGTGATAAGGACCTTCTATTTTTAAGATAACTGTTCTTTTTGCCCCTTTTTCCCCGGCTAATTTAACAACGTTTTCTATCTCTAAATTAGTCCCGGAAACAACAATTTGGCCGGGAGAATTTAAATTAGCGATTTGTGATCCGCTTAACCGGCAAATCTCTTCGACCTTTTGCTCGGATAATCCGATAATAGCCGCCATCTTTCCGGGGTTTTTTAAAGACGCTTCGCTCATCAATTGCGCTCTTTTTCTTACCAGCACCAGGCTATCCTCAATAGAAAGGCTCTTGGCGGCTACTAAAGCAGAATATTCGCCAAGGCTTAATCCGGCTACTAATTTAGGCTTCAAGGTTTGGTTTTGCAGTTGGAGTGCCTGCAGGCCGGCTATGTTTACAGCAAGGACAGCTGGTTGAGCGTTTATGGTCTGGCTTAGTTTATCCAGGGGGCCGTTAAAACAAAGGTCGGTCAGGTTAAACCCTAAAATCTGATCGGCTTTTTCAAAAACCCCTCTGGCCGCAGGAGAGTTTTGATAGAGATCCTTTCCCATGCCGACATATTGAGCGCCTTGACCGGGGAAAATATAAGCGAGGCTTACCATTTAATCACACAGGCTGAAGAAGTCAGGCCTGAACCAAAACCCACTATTACCACAATACTGCCTTTTTTAATTTTGTTGAACTTTACTGCCTCATAAAGAGCAATTGCTGTAGAGGCGCTGGATATATTTCCGTAATTCTGTATATTAACGAAAACTCTATCCATGGGAATTTTTAATCTTTGCGCCACTGCCTTAATAATACGAATATTTGCCTGGTGGGGCACCAGACAGCCTACATCCCGGGTAGTTAATCCGCATTTTTTCAGGACGTTTTCCGCGGCATCAACCATCATCCTGACTGCCGGCCTGAACAGCTCATTACCCTTCATCTTAAGATAATGCTGTCTCTCATCAATAGTCTGGCGGGTGGAAGGTTGTCTTGAGCCGCCGGCCGGAACCTTTAAGAGCTCAGCCATACTGCCGTCAGCGCCTAAATAAGTAGCCATTATGCCATCTTTACCTTTTGCCGGCGCAAGTATAGCCGCGCCTGCTCCATCACCGAGGAGAACACAAGTGCTTCTATCCTGCCAGTCTGTTACTGAAGACAGCTTTTCCACTCCTATTACCAGCACGGTATCATAAGTACCGGTTGCTATAAACTGCTGGGCTGTTGTAAGTCCGTAAGCAAAACCCGCGCAAGCTGCTCCCAGGTCAAAGGCCGCCGCGTTTTTAGCGCCTATCTTTTCCCGGACCAGGCAAGCGGTAGATGGAAACTGCATATCCGGGGTAACGGTGGTTATGATGATCAGGTCAATTTTATCCGGCTCAACCCCCGCATCAAGCAGGGCTTCTTTCGAAGCATTTGCCGCCAGGTCGCTTGAGGCCTGGTCATCTGTGGCAATCCGGCGTTCTTTAATACCGGTCCTGCTGATTATCCACTCATTAGAGGTGTTTACCATTTTTTCCAGGTCAGCATTGGTCAATATTTTTTCGGGCAGATAAATACCTACACCGGTAACCGCTGCTGTTCTAAGCTGCTGCATTGTTATCTCCGGAAAAGGTTTCGATTTCTTTAACAATACGCTGATTCACCTTATAATCAACAAATCCTCCCGCGACCTTAATGGCATTTTTGATCGCCTTGGCATCTGAGCCGCCGTGAGCAATAATGCAGTTTCCATCCACGCCTAAAAGCGGCGCTCCTCCGCATTCAGTATAATCAACCTCTTTTTGCAGTGCCAGAAACGCCGGCTTGCATAAACCGGCCCCGATCTTGGTCAACAGGCTGCTACTGATCTCTCTTTTTAAAAAAGCCACCATGGTCTCAGCTATGCTTTCGCATACTTTTAAGACTATATTGCCGATAAAGCCGTCACAAATTATACAGTCGCTTCTACCGGTAAAAATATCCCTGCCTTCAATATTTCCGATAAAGTTAAGGCCGCTTTGGCTGAGCAAGCTATAGGTTTCTTTAGTCAGCTCCGTGCCCTTGGAAGCCTCTTCGCCGATATTTAAAAGGCCGATCCGGGGGTTGACTTTTTTCAGGATATATCTTGAGTAAATAGTCCCCATCACGGCATATTGCAGCAGGTGCTCAGGTTTAGGGTCGATATTAGAGCCTACATCGATCAGCAACGCCATCCCCTTTAACGTGGGCAGGGCTATGGCAATACCCGGCCGCTTAACCCCGGGAAGCATGCCCAGTTTCAAGGTGGTTACTGCTACGGCTGAACCGGTATTGCCGGCAGTGATCAATCCGTCTGCCTTGCCTTCCTTAAGCAGTTTGACCGCTACGCTGATCGAAGAGTCTTTTTTCCTCCTAATTGCCGTCAGGGCTGACTCGCCCATTTCTACTATCTGCGAGGCATGAGCTATAGAAATTCTTTCTTGCAGTTTACCGTATTTTTTTAACTCAGAGTTTATTATATCCCTGTCTCCTGCCAGAATAATTTGAAAATTAAAATCTCTGGCTGCCTGGACAGCGGCCTTTACGGTAACCCGGGGGGCATTATCCCCGCCCATCGCGTCAAGAACTATTCTCATATTCAGCTCTTCTTTTTCTTTTCCTTTTTCTTGATCTCCAGGACCTTTTTATCTTTATAATACCCGCAGCCCGGGCACACCCTGTGAGGCATTTTTGCCTGGCCGCAGCGCGGGCAATTTGAAAACTGCGGTTCTGACAATTTCCAGTGGGTTCTTCTTTTTTTGGATCTTGACTTAGAATGTCTTCTTTTTGGATGCGCCATTTTTACCCCTTCCACTCTTTAAGTTTACTTAATCTGCCGTCAACAGCTGTGGTTTTGCATTTGCATTTTTTTCTGTTCAAATTCTGGCCGCAGTGCAGACACAAACCCCGGCAGTCTTTTTTGCAAAGCAGTACCGAAGGATAGCTCAGGATCACCTCTTCCCGGATACTATCAGTTATGTCCAAAATAGTTTTTTCTTCTATTGAGCGATCAAAACTAAAACTGCCTTTTATGTTAGAGAAAAACTTCTCGGCACAGCGGCTGCATCTGAACCTGGCCTCAGCCTCGAATAAACCGCTGATGTTGATACCATCAGCGGTCCCGACAGCCCTGCATTTTATGGCCAGGGGCGAAACAAAATCTATGTCGTCGGTGTTTAATTCTAAAAGCGCGGGATCCTCCCGGCCGCTGACCTCTAACCCTTCCGGAGGTATCAGGGTAATGTCTATTTTCATTTTAAAATAATCCTGGCATCTATCGCGCAAATCCCTTTGGCCGAAACGCAAACCGGATTAACGTCCAGCTCCCGGATCTGGGGAAAATCATATATCAACCGGGAAACATTGCTGATTGCCGTAAAAAGAGAATCGAAATCTATTGGCTTTTCTCCTCTTATCCCCTTAAGAAGCTCCAGCCCTTTTATGTCGTTGACCATTTTCCGGGCCTGCTTTTTGTTTATCGGCGCTATCCTGAACACAACGTCTTTAAACAGCTCTACAAAAATGCCTCCCAGGCCGAACATTACAACTGCCCCAAACTGCTGGTCATTTATTGCCCCGATAATTACCTCTCTGGAAACAGGGACCATCTTCTGGACATAGACCCCTTCGATCTTAGCTTTCCGGTCAACTGCCTTAACATTTTTTAAGATTTTTTTAAACGCCTTGTTAAGTTCCGCTGCGCTGTTAATCCCGGTTATTACGCCGCCGCTGTCGGATTTATGGATTATCTGGGGGGAAACTATCTTCAGGACCACCGGCCAGCCGATTTTTCCGGCAAAGCTCAAGGCCTGCCCGGCATTTTTGGCCAGCCGGCCCGCTGGAATGGGAATAGAATAAAAATTCAGGATCTGCTCGGCAACCGGCTCGGGAATGAACTTTTCGTCTTTATGTTTTTCGATCAAGGCCAGAACTTTATCTTTATTTATTTTATCCATCTTATCCATCGGTTTATAATTCCTTAAGATAACTTCCATATTCTATCAAGGACCACATCGCCTTTGCTGCGCGGTCTAAATGATTATAGTTGGGGATTCCGTGCTCTTCTAAAAACCTGACGCTGGGTTCGGTAAACGCTCCGCCGGAGAAAGCGCTGATTATTGGTTTTTTGTATTTTTTTTGCATCTTAATTACAACCTCGGCATCTTTGATAGAGTTGGTCATTGACTGCAGGGTTTGAATCACTATTACACCGTCATAATCACCTGACCCGAGCACTGCGTTCAGGGCAATCTGATAACGCTCTGAACTGGCATCTCCAACCAGGTCCAGGGGGTTTGACCTGCTCCAGGCAGGATGCATCTTGCCTGTTCGATCCATCTTTTTAATTATCTTTTTCGACAGCCTTGGTAATTTTATTCCTAATTCTTCGCAATAATCAGCGCACATCACCCCATTGCCGCCTCCATTGGTAATGATCGCCACCCGGCCGCCTTTAGCCGAGGGTTGATAAGCCAGGGCCTTGGCCATATCAAACATCTGAGCCAGGGTGTCAGCCATGATCACTCCGGCCTGCTTATAAACTCCCTTATAAACCTGATAACTGCCGGCAAGCGAACCAGTGTGCGAACTGACCGCCCTGCTTCCGGCAATGCTTTTACCTGCCTTTAGGGATATAATCGGCTTAATCGGGCTGACCCTTCTTGCTACTTCAAAAAAATATCTTCCGCTGTTAAACCCTTCGATATAAAGCGTGATCGCCTTGGTATTAACGTCCTTAGCTGCCCAGGCGATAAAATCAGGAGCATCTAAATCAGATTTATTGCCATAACTTGCTACCGCGCTAAACCCGTATTTTTGCTTAACCGACCAATCAACAATGCTGTCTACTAACGCCCCGGACTGGCTTATAAATGCTATCTTGCCTTTTAAAGGGAGAAACGGGCCAAAAGAAGCATTGAGGTGATTTGGGGTATAGAGCGTCCCTAAACAATTGGGTCCGATGATCCTGACCTTAGCTCGTCTGGCAATCTTTAAGAATTCTTTCTGGATGGTTTTACCTTCTTCGCCAAGCTCTCCGAATCCTGCGGAAATAATAGTAACCCCTTTAACTTTTTTTATTGCGCAATCAGTAAGCACTCCGGAAACTATTCTGGCCGGAACGCAAATTACAGCCAGGTCAACTTTTTCGGGAATATCAGTGATTCGGCGATAACATTTTAACCCCAGGATATGATCTATCTTGGGATTGACCGCAAACACCTTTCCCTGAAATCCCTTAAGGTGGGAAAGCGAAAACATTCCTCCCGAGAGAAGATTCTTAAGGACTCCGTAACCGACCTTTTCCGGATTACGGGAAGCGCCGATCACTGCTACCGATTTCGGCTGAAAGAAAAAATTAAGTTCGCGGTATGCCTTGTCTAAGTTAACGGTCATTTTTTGCTATTGATTGTTTTTCCGTTGTAAATGCGTTTTTTCAGTTCCCGGGCGACAAAATCAGGAACAAAGGCGGTAACATTACCATTCAACTCTGCTATTTCTTTGATCAATTTCGATGAAAAATACGAATAATCTTCCCTGGGCATCATGAATACGGTTTCTATCTTTGGCAGTAACTTCCGGTTGGTCAGAACCATCTGAAATTCATATTCAAAATCCGAAAAGGCTCTTAAGCCCCTTAAAATTATATTTATTTTTTTCTCTCTGGCATAATCAATCATTAATCCGTCAAAACCATCAACAGTAACTTTTTTAAGGTTACGGGTAGCTTTTTTTAACATTCTGATTCTTTCTTTTTTGGAGAACAAAGTGCCCTTCCGGGAACTTGATGCTACAGCTACCACCAGATGGTCAAACATCTCCAGCGCCCTTTTTATCAAATCAATGTGCCCGAAGGTTACTGGATCGAATGTGCCCGCGTAAATTGCCTTTTTCATTTTTTACACTCGCTTTTATCTTTATAGAATGAGAGCATTGTATCGCCGTAGCGCGCCAGTTTAACCCGTTTTAAACCAGTTTCCCGGGCGGCTAAGATGTCTTTTTTATAATGTTCAACGACAATAACAAAACAATTTTTAAGTATATCAGATTCGGTCAAGCTTTTCAAGACAATATTTGCCATACCATAAGGAGGGTCTGTTAAGATAAGGTCAAACTTTTTATTTTCAGCTTCCAGATACTCGACCGCCCTGGGGGCATCAAGATCTAACACAACGGATCTGCCTGTAAAATCAAGATTTTTTAAGTTCTCTCCGATCGCCCTGATCAAGTGAGGATTATTATCTACAAATGTCGCGCTTTTAGCGCCCCGGCTTAAGGCCTCGATCCCCAAAGCTCCACTGCCGGCAAAAAGATCCAGGACTTCTCTGCCCTGTACATATTCGCCAAGGATAGAAAAGAGCGCTTCCTTTACCTTGTTCAAAGTAGACCTGATCTTAACGCCTTTGGGCAGATTTAATTTTCTATTCTTAGCTGTTCCGGCAATTATTCTCATCGCATCACAATATTCCTGCCGTCATCCTGCGGCCCTGTTGTCATCTTCCAATTTCAAACCGGGGAATGACGAATTTAATTTATCCCTCAACGCACTGTTTTGCGGTTTAGAAAGTGCGGGGTCGTCCTTTATCCGGTCAAATGCTTCTCTCTGGGAAAGCTCAAGCAAGCGCAGGTCTTTTGTCAGATTGGCAATTTTTAATTCAGGCAGGCCGTGCTGCCTGGTTCCGAAGAATTCTCCCGGACCGCGAATTTCTAGATCCGACTCGGCAATCTGAAAACCATCTGCGGTAGAGATCATGGCTTTTAATCTTTGGGAAGCCTCTGAAGCCTTAACATCGGAAATCAGCACGCAATAAGAAGCAGAACTGCCCCTTCCCACCCTTCCCCTTAATTGATGAAGCTGAGCCAGGCCAAAACGTTCTGCGTTCTCGACCAGCATAATCGAAGCATTGGAAATATCAATGCCTACTTCGATAACCGTGGTTGCCACCAACAGGTCTATCTTTTTATCCCTAAAATCCAGGAGGACTCTTCCCTTTTCCCCGGCTTTCATCCTGCCGTGGATCAAACCTACGCTGAAACCTTTAAAAACATTCTCTTCTAAATACCGCTTGCTTTTAACAGCAGACTCCACCTGAAGTTTTTCTGATTCCTCGATCATCGGATAAACCACATAAGCCTGTTTTTTTTTCATAAGTTGCTCTTTAATAAATTGATAGACACTGCCCCTCCTGCTGCTGCTGACCCAATAGGTGGCTATTGGCTTTTTTCCCCGGGGCATTTCGTCGATAACCGATATGTCCAGGTCGCCGTACAAAGTCAAGGCCAGGGTCCTGGGAATAGGCGTAGCTGTCATAATCAGGCAGTCGGGGACCAGGCCTTTTTCTTTTAAAAGCCCCCGCTGGCTTACCCCGAATTTATGCTGTTCATCGATAATAACCAGGCCCAGGTTTTTATATTCTACTTTTTCCTGAATAAGGGAATGAGTCCCGATAATAATATCTATCTTTCCGCTGGACAATTCGCTTAATGTCTTTTGCCGCATTTTTTGGTTCAGGCCGTTGATCAAAAGCCCGAGATTGATGTTTAAGGAAACAAGCAGCTGGCTAAAATTGATGTAATGCTGCTCTGCCAGAACTTCGGTAGGAACCATTATCGCGCCCTGATAACCATTTTGAATAGTGAGGAGCAGAGCGTAAACAGCCACCGCTGTCTTTCCGCTGCCCACGTCGCCCTGAACCAATCTGTTCATCGGCCGGGGGCTTTTCATATCATTTTCGACTTCGACGATAACTTTTTTCTGTGCCTCAGTCAGTTTAAACGAAAGCAGCTGCTCAAACGAACCAATAAGCTCTTTTTTTACGCTGTGCTTTATGCCGACAGCAGCCTGTTTTGTATGATATTTGCGGGCAGCCAAAGCCATCTGCAACAGAAAAAACTCTTCGAACACTAATCTCTCCCGCGATTTATCGTAATAATTAAAACTTGCCGGAAAGTGGATATTCTTGACGGCATTCTGGAGGTTAAAGAGTTTGTATTTCTTTCTTATGTCCAAAGGCAGAGTATCTTTTAAATATTGAACGTATTTATCCAGGACATTTTTCATAATTATTCGGACAGCTCTTTGATTAAGGTCCTGGATCAGCGGATAAACAGGGACGATCCTGGCGGTATGAATAGTATCCTGGTTGTCTTCAGTCAGTATTTCGTAATCCACAACGAGCAGTTCCCGGCGTTTATAAAGTTCGACCTTCCCGCTGATTATTACTTCATCGCCTTTCTTAAACCGTTTTTCCATGTAAGGCTGATTAAACCAGGTAGCATAAATAACTCCGGAATGATCCCCGACGGCTAACTGAAAAATAATCATACTTTTTCTGGTTCTTCTTTTTCCTAAAGCTAAAACCCTGCCTTTAATCGTCTCGAAATCTCCTGTCTTGACCGCAGAGATCGGCTTTAGATTGCTGCGGTCTTCATAGCGGCGGGGAAAATAATAGATCAGATCCGATATGTTAAAAATTCCCAGGCGGTTAAGGACTTCAAACTTCTTCGGGCCAACGCCTTTGATAAACCTGGCCGAAATTTCAAGAGGAGAAGTTTTTGGTTGCATAATTTCTTACCTTATGATAACATTATTATTTCCATAAAGAGATTGCGAGCCCGCCGAAGGAAGACTCGCAATGACGGAAAAAGGAGATCTAATCATGGCAAAAGTTTGCGCAATCTGCGGCAAAACCCCCCAAGTCGGCAATTCCATTGCCCGCCGGGGGTTAGCCAAGAAAAAAGGAGGGGCAGGAAGAAGAATTACCGGGATAACAAAGCGAAGATTTTTCCCTAACCTTCAAAAAGTAAATGTCATCTTTCACGGCACCCCCAAAAGCCTTATGGTCTGTACTCACTGCATCAAAGCCGGTAAAATAAAGAAAGCAAAATAATCAGTCTTTCAATTTTATATCTTTGATCTCCAGGTGAAGTTCTTTTCTTCCCTGCCAAACGCGAACACTGGGAGAATAGGCTACGGCAAAAGGTTTTTTTTCCCAATCCAGAGAAGAAAGCACGGCCTTGTCATACCAGATAGCCGGATAGACAGCGCCATTATCAGTAATCCACATTTTCAAATGCCTCCGGCCCACAACTTCGGGAGCGGTTTTTAAGATAACATTCGGTGATGAGAATACCGGATAGCGGTTTTGCGGGCCAAACGGCTGAAGTTTTTTTATTTCTTCCAAGAGCTCCAGTGATAGGTCGTTTAACGATATTTCGCTGTCAATTTCTACCTTAGGCGTCAGGTCCTGCCAACTGAGCTCTTCAGAAGCTACCAGGTTGGCCATCTGTCGAAAATCACTTAGGTTATCGGCCATTACGGTCAGGCCGATCGCTTTTTTATGCCCGCCGAAACGCTCCAAAAACCGCCCGCATTTTTTAACCGCGTTAAATAGGTGAAAATCTCTTATTGACCTGCCTGAGCCTTTGCCCACGCCTTCTTTAAGGGAAATAATTATTGTTGGACGATAATATCTTTCGGCGATTTTGGAAGCAACAATACCCACTATTCCCAAATGCCAATTTTCATTCCACAATATTATGGTTTTATGAACTTTAAAATTTATCTCCTTGCCCTCTTCTATTTTTCCTATGATTTCGGTAAATGTCTTCTGTTGTATTTTTTGCCGCTCCTTGTTCTTTTGGTCAAGGATTTTGGCTAGCGAGACGGCTTCTTGATTTTCAGAAGTTAAAAGGAGGCCTAAGGAAAGAGCTGCTGAATCAATCCGGCCGGCGGCATTAAGACGGGGAGCAAGGATATAGCTGACATGCCGGCTGGTTATTTCTTTATTGCTTAAGCCGGATATCCCGATCAAGGCCCTTATGCCCGGTGATCTGGTATTGGTAAGACGATCCAGCCCATTCCTGACAATCAGCCTGTTTTCGCCGGTCATCGGAACAACATCAGCTATGGTGCCCAGGGTAACCAGATCTAAATAACTCAGGGCCTCTTGTTGACCGGTCAATACCTGGATTAATTTAAATACTAACCCCACAGCGGCAAGGTCTTTATAGGGGTAGGTGGAATCGCCTCTTTTGGGATTGATCACTGCTAATGCTTTGGGGATCAGTCCATCGCCGGGCTGGTGATGGTCTACGATTATGGTGTCGATCCCTAAACCAGCGGCATACTCTACTTCTTTAAAATTAGCGGTCCCGCAGTCTAAGGCAATCAGCAATGAAACGCCCTCCCGGCCGGCCTTCCGGATCACAGGCTTATTCAACCCATAACCTTCCTTGAGCCGGTCAGGAATATAATGCTTTGGACGCAGGCCCAGCTTAGTAAGGACTTTTACCATAATCGCCACGCTGGTAACCCCGTCTACATCATAATCTCCGCAGATCATAACCTGTTCCTGCCCGGAAACAGCCTTTTTTATCCGCCTGACCGCCTGCTTTATGTCTTTCAGCAAAAACGGGTCATGTAAATCAGCAAAGCCGCCCTCCAGAAACCCCTGGGCCTCTTTGCAGGAACCCACCCCTCTATTTATCAAAAGCTGGCTGATGATCCGGGGCGCTTTCAGCGCCCGGGACAACTGCTCTTGCAGCTCTATATTTTGCTCTTTTACTTCCCAGATCTTTTGCATCATTACCTCGTTAGGGACAGCTTCGCGCTGTTCCGGGGACACCATACTTAATTATTTAATTCCGACAGATAATTCCGGAATAATTAAGTATGGTGTCCCCGGAACTCCTTAGGACAGGTCTCGACCTGTCCCTACTATCAGATCATCATTCCCCGGACAAGCCGGGGGCGGGCATGGTTTTTTGCCGAGCGTAGCGAGGTAAAAAGACTGCTTACCCCCATCATTTCTTTGACCACAGAAATACCAGCGGGCTGGCGATAAAGATAGAGGAATATGTTCCGATTAGAATCCCGACCATCAGCGCAAAGGCAAAGTTATTTATAACTTCTCCTCCAAAAAGATACAGGGCCACAATCACCAAAAGACTGGTTAAAGACGTAAGCAATGTCCGGGAAAGGGTCTGGTTTATGCTGGTATTAATGATCGTTCTATAGTTCGCCTTGCGCATCAACTTCAAATCTTCCCTGATCCGGTCAAAAACCACAATGGTATCATTCAATGAATAACCTACTATAGTAAGCAGGGCGGCAATTATCGGCAATGAAATTTCTCTGCCGGTTAAGCTGAAAATGCCGACCGTAAACAGGACATCGTGAAAAACAGCAATGATAGCGGCAATAGCAAATTTAAATTTAAACCGGACGGTAATGTAGATGCAAATACCCAGAAGCGCCAGAAAAAGCGCGGTTATCGCCTTGGTTCTTAATTGGCTCCCGATAGATGCCCCGACTTTTTCTATCCTTAACATCTCGAACGGATTATCTTTAAAAACCTCTTTAAATTTCGGGCTGATCTGTTCCTGGCTAACCCCGGCTGTCCTGATAATAACCTCTTTATCATTTCCGAAATGCTGGATTTGCGAGCCGGATAACCCTATTTCTTTTAAGGTACTGCGAATATTATCCGCCGCTACCGGTTTTTTAAACCTGAATTGCTGCAGCACCCCTCCGCTAAAGTCAATACCAAAATTCTTTTCTCCCCGAAAAGCAAACCCGATAAGCCCGGCTAAAATAGCTGCTATTGAAAACAGGTAAGCTATACGCCTTTTAGCGATAAAATCGATCTTGGTCGGCCCGATCAAACGAAACATTTTAAGATTGGTAAACTTCTTATTTAAAGTCAGGATATCAAAAATTACCCGGCTGACAAATAAAGAGGTAAACATACTGGCTAAAATACCAATCGACAACGTGACAGCAAACCCGCGGATCGGCCCGGTGCCAAACTTGAAAAGGATAAGGGCTGTGATCAGGGTAGTTAAATTTGCGTCCAATATGGTGAGAAAAGCCCTTTTGTATCCGCTGGTAATAGCAAGACGAATGGTCTTGCCCAATTTCAGCTCTTCCCTGATCCGCTCAAAAATCAACACACTGGCATCAACAGAGATACCGATAGTCAAAACAATGCCGGCAATACCGGGCAGTGTCAATGAAGCGCGAAAATAGGATAAGGCGCCAAGAAGGATAGCCAGATTGAGAAAAAGCGCAAAGTTTGCCACCAATCCCGCCAAAAAATAATAAACAGCCATAAAAACAAGTATGGCTATTCCTCCGTAAATAACAGCTTTTATGCCTTGTTCGATAGAATCCCTGCCTAAGGTAGGACCGATTGTCCTTTCTTCAACAATTTTTATTGGAGCGGGTAAAGCTCCGGCCCGAAGCTTTATCGCAAGGTCGGAAGCTTCGTCCTGAGTAAATCCTCCGGTAATAACTCCCTCTCCACTGGGTATTTCTTCTCTTATCATCGGCGCCGATTGAACCACCCCGTCCAAAAGAATGGCTAATTTACGGCCTACGTTCTCCCGGGTAACACGGCTAAACTTCCGGCCGCTTTTTCGGTCCAATTGAAATCCGACTGTCGGCTGATTAAAACCCGACTGATCAAATTTGACAAAAGCATCTACTAACGAATCTCCGCTAAGCGAGGCCTGTTTTTGCAAAAGGATCGGTTTTTTATCTAAATATTTTAACTCATAGCCTTCAGGAACGTTGCCGGCCTGGCTGTCTTTTATTTTCTGCTGATCGTTTGAAACCAGCCTGAATTCCAAGAGCGCGGTTTTGCCGATCAGGCCGATAGCCCGTTTTCGGTCTGTTATCCCGGGCAATTGAATAATGATCTGGTCAACTCCCTGCTTCTGGATCGAAGGTTCACTTACGCCGAACTGGTCTACCCTGTTCCTGATTATCTCCAGGGCCCTATCTATAGCGCCTGCTCTGGCTTTTGCGGGCAGACTGGAAGTATCTACCTCCAGGACCAAATGCATTCCTCCCTGAAGGTCTAAACCCAGGTTTATCTTTTCCGCCGGCGGATAAACCAGCCAAATAGCTACTGCAATAACCACGGCTATTAAGGCGGTCTTCCATTTTAGGTTCCTGATCATGATCTCTACCCTTCCTTACGCTGATTAGCTATGAGCTTTTTAGCGCACAGCCCAAAACCCAAAGCTCACAGCTCACATGTAATTTATTTCTGGATGTAACCGACAGCGCTCTTTTGAAGCTCTATCTTCACATTTTCATCAATTTTCAGCATCAATGTTTTTTCTTTAACGTTAGTAATCATCCCGTAAATTCCTCCGTTGGTCACGATGCGATCACCCTTTTTTAATTCTGAAAGCATCTGGCTGTGTTCTTTCTGCCTCTTCTGCTGCGGCCGAATAAGAAGGAAGTAAAAAACGATAAAAATCAGGATAATCGGCATCAAAGATACGATTGGATTAGGCGTGGCTTGTTCCATTTATTTCTCACCTCCCTGGTATTTATTTTCAAACTCTTTTCTAAACTCCTTAAATCTTCCCTGCTTTACAGCATCCCTGATGTTCTGCATCAGCCTGATATAAAAATAGACATTATGCAGGGTCAGTAAAGCCGGACCGAGCATCTCTTCAGTGTTAAAAAGATGCCTTAAATATGCGCGGCTAAAATTTGAGCAGGTGTAACAATCGCAGTTTTTGTCCACCGGCCTGGTGTCGTTTTTAAATCCGCTGTTCCTGATTACCAATTTTCCCAGAGATGTAAAGGCGGTCCCGTTTCTGGCCAATCTCGTGGGCATTGTGCAATCAAACAAGTCGATTCCAAAAGATACCGCGGTCAGGATGTCCAGAGGATCTCCCGCCCCCATAAAATACCTGATCATGTCCCGGGGTAAAATTCCCTTAAGCAAAAAAAGCATCTCATTGCGCTCCGGTTTTCCTTCTCCTACGCTCAACCCTCCGATTGCATATCCGTCAAAACCTATCTTTACTGTTTCCTCCACGGATTGTTTTCTCAACTCCGGATAGACACTTCCCTGGATTATGCCGAATAAAAAATGCGGGTTTTTCCGACAGGATTCAAATTCCTCCTTAGACCTTTTAGCCCACCGCAAGGTCAATTCAACCGCTTTTTCAGCCCTCTGATAATCGCAGGGGTAGGAAACGCATTCATCCAGGACCATCATTATATCACTGCCCAGGGCAATCTCTATTTTGATAACATCTTCCGGAGATAAAAACAGCTTTCGTCCGTCAAAATGAGAGAGAAATGAAATACCTTCTTCGGTCAATTTTTGAAAAGTAGCCAGGCTAAAGATCTGATACCCTCCACTGTCGGTAAGTATCGGCCTGCCCCAAGACATAAATTTATGGAGCCCTCCTCCATTTTTTATTACATCTATACCCGGTCTTATAAACAAATGATAAGCATTGGATAAAATTATCTCAGAGCCTATTTCATCCTTTAACGTGCAGGGCATTAGGCCTTTTACTGTAGCCTGCGTCCCAACCGGCATAAAAGCAGGGGTATTAAAAGTGCCATGGGCAGTTTCAAACCGCCCCACCCTTGCGTCCGTGTTTTTGTCTTTAGTAATTAATTTAAATCCCATCTTAAAAACTGCTATATTGTTAAATTGTTAAATGGCTAAATTGCTAATTCATTATTAATAAAACAGGTTGATAACCTCTGATATTTTTTAACATTGGTCTTTTGCAGTTTAACAGTTTAACAGTTTGGTTTAAATCATCAACATCGCATCCCCATAGCTGAAAAAGCGGTATTTTCGTTCTATCGCCTCCTGATAGGCTTTAACAATCAGCTTATGCCCGCAAAAAGCGCTGACCAGCATAAACAGCGTTGTCCTGGGAAAATGAAAATTGGTCAGCATCCCGTTGACAATCTTAAAGTTATAAGGCGGATGAATAAACAGGTCTGTCCAACCTTTTTGAGGGGTAACTTTCAGGGCTTCAAGGTTAAGAGCCGCGGTTTCCAAAACACGGCAGGACGTAGTCCCGACAGCGATAATGCGGTCTTTTTTGTCCCGGGCCCTGTTTATCTGGCCGGCTGCCTTTGGCAAAAGCTCGTAATATTCCTTATGCATCTTATGCCTCGATACCTCATTTTCTGTTACCGGTCTAAATGTAGCATAATTTACATGGAGAGTCAAAAAAGCCGTTTCTACCCCTTTCTTTTTTAGCCCTAAAAAACTTCTTTTCGTGAAATGCAGCCCCGCGGTAGGAGCAGCGACCGCCCCCTGTTTAGAGGCGTATATCGTCTGGTATCTTTCCTTGTCCGCAGGCTCAACATCCCTTTTTATATAAGGAGGAAGGGGGATTTTTGCGGCATTATCCAATTCGGATTCAAAATTTCCGTTACCCGAATTAAATTTCACCAAACGCATCCCTTGTTCAAATCCCATAACCTCCGAGCTCAGCCTGTTATTAAAAATTACCCTGGTTCCGGTTTTTACCCGTTGACCGGGTTTTACCAAAGCGCGCCAGAGGCGAGAACCTATCCTTTCCGTTAATAAAAACTCTACCTTTCCTCCGGTATCTTCCTTTCTGCCGATCAACCTGGCAGAAATCACCTTTGTATCATTAAAAACAATCAAATCGTCTTTGTTTAAAAAATCCTGAATGTTTTTAAAATAACAATGTTTTATCCTGCTTTTTTTGCGGTCAATGACCAGCAGCCTGGAATCATCTCTTTTTTTCAACGGATACTGGGCAATTAAATTTCTCGAAAACTTATAATCAAAATCCGACAGTTTCATTATATATATTTTTTATCTCCGCGCCCGGATAATAATACCTTAAAATCTCTTTATAACCATAGCCCTTTTTGGCCATGGAATACGCTCCCCATTGGCAAAGCCCGACACCATGGCCCCATCCCGCTCCGGAAAATACTGCTTTTTCGCCGGTTATTTTGACGTCAAAATTAGTGCTTTTGATTAAATTTACTCCGATTAAATGACGAAATTCATTTGCCGGGATTTTAACCGTACCCGTTCTGCCTGTTACTTTAATATTTCGAACGCGGCCTGAATCATCCTTCTTACCGGGGGCCAGACTATATATTCTGCCGATTTTATATCCGGTTTTAGCTAATTTAAGCTGGATTTCGCTCAGATTTACCGCTCTTTCCCAGCGAGAAAAAGGCAAACGACCGCAAAAAGGGTCTTTTACGCCTTTTAACGGCTCTAAGTCAACACCCCACACATAAGCAGCGTCTTGGGTATGTCCCCCGCAGTTGGAATGGTAATAAGCCGGAAAAATTTCATCCTGATAGGTTAAAACCTCTCCCAACGTTCTATTAACCGCCCGATTAGTCCAGAAACGCTCAATAGATTTTCCTCCGTAGACCTGAGAATAAACATCGCTTGTTAAGCTGAAATCCTTATGATTCTTAACCGAATTCTGATAAAGAGCAAATGTCCTGGCGCAAACCGCCTGGGCCTTTAATACTTCCAGCGGCCAGTGATACGGAACCTCTCCTCTTAATACCCCATAAAGATATTCTTCAACGTCGATCTCATTTACCACCAGCAAAGTCTGGTCAGGGGCTCTGATCAAATTGATCTTTCCGCGAAATCGCCGATTGTTTAAATAAATCGCTCCTTGTTTTTTTGTTTCAATCCTTACCGCATAAATTTTAAAAGTCGAGTCACCAAGGGTTATTCCGTTAGAAACCGGGAATATCTCAGCGTTCTTTAAGCCGGTTCCCTTTTTCAACAATTCGTCTGTATCCAGCGTCTTTATTTGATAGGAGCTGCGTAATGTTAAACTTAAAGGCTGCTTGCTGGAGGCTATCTCTACGCGAACATACCTCACTTCATAGACGGGCCGCTCGCCCATGGCATAAGCCGGCGGATTAAAAACAAGAAGCGCAAGCAAGAGAAAAGCCGTTACCATAATTTTTTTTGCGGGGGAGAGGCGTCTAAAGGAAAATTAAAATGATTATAGGCGAGTTTTGTGGCTACCCGGCCGCTTGGTGTCCTTTTCATAAACCCTAACTGAATCAGATAGGGTTCGTAAACCTCCTCTATGGTATCTACTTCTTCTCCGGTGGATACAGCCAGGTTACTTATCCCTACCGGTCCGCCATCGAACTGCTGAATAATGCTTTGAATTATCTTCCTGTCCATTTCATCCAGGCCGATTTGATCTATCTCTAACATAGCCAGGGCCTGAACCGCAACATCTTTGGTGATTTTATTATCGGCTTTTACCTGGGCAAAATCGCGGGACCTCCGTAAAAGCCGGTTGGCTATTCTCGGCGTTCCCCGGGCACGTTTGGCAATTTCATGCGCTCCGCCCTCGTCTATGTCAATTTGCAGTATACGGCTGGACCTGACCACAATTTTTTGAAGATCCCCGGCAGGGTAATATCCCAATCGGTTGGCTACGCCAAACCTGGATCTTAAAGGAGAGGTTAAAAGACCGGTTCGAGTTGTAGCTCCGACTAAAGTAAAGCGCGGCAGATTCAATTTTACCGAACGGGCATGAGGCCCTTTATCAATTATGATATCCAGACGATACTCTTCCATTGCCGGATAAAGATATTCTTCAACCACATGGTTAAGCCGATGAATTTCATCTATAAATAAAACGTCTCCTTCTCCCAGATTGGTTAACAACCCCGCTAAATCACCCGGACGTTCCAGGACCGGCCCGGAAGACGTTTTTATTTCAGACCCCATTTCCTCAGCCAGAATATAAGCAAGGGTAGTCTTGCCTAATCCCGGTGGACCAAAAAAAAGCACATGTTCCAACGGTTCTTTGCGCTCTTTGGCTGCCTGAATAAATATCTTTAGATTATCTTTGATTTTACCCTGGCCGACAAAATCCTTAAACCTGGACGGCCGCAACGTTTGGTCATACCTGATGTCATCTTCGGTTAACTTTTGACCGATCAATCTTTTCATTTTTAGATAACCCTCAGGGCTTCCCGGATAACCTTTTCCGGGGTCGTGTCTTCTTTAACTTTAACATTAGAGGCTGCCTTTTTAACTGCTTGTTTTGCAGCTAATTGCTTGTAGCCAAGAGACACTAACGCCAGAACGGCATCGTTAAAGATAATTTCCTGCTTAAGGGTTTGTTTGTCTCCGGCCTCGGTTTTTAACTCCGGCATATCGCCTATCTTCTCCCGCAGTTCCACAATTATTCTTTCAGAGGTTTTTTTGCCGACACCGGGTATGTTGTTCAAAATCCGGGCGGATTTATTGGCAATAGCTGACTTTATTTCTTTGACTGAACCGCCTGAAAGGATCGTCAATGCTAATTTCGGCCCGATTCCTGAAATAGATAAAAGCAGGCCGAAGAGGTGTTTTTCTTCGCCGGTTATAAAACCATAGAGCTGCTGACAATCCTTGCGTACATGCAGATAAGTAAGTATCCTGAGTTGGCTGCCGGGTGTCTGCAGTCTATCAAAAGTAGACAGGGGAATGTTGATATTATAACCCACGCCTCCCACATCAACAACTATACGGGTTGGATATTTTTCAACCAGTTTTCCCTCTAAATAATTTATCATCGCAAATAAGGCTGCTAACGCTTTGCAGGCTGTGATAATGACAAATAGCTACCGCCAGGGCATCGGAGGCGTTTTCATCCGGGGGTTGGCTAAGCCCTAAAAGATTGACTATCATTTTTTGAACCTGGGGTTTACCCGCCTGGCCATATCCCGTTATGGACTCTTTTATCCTTCGGGGAGCATATTCAACCACGTCTATCTCGTGATTTGCTGCCGCAAGAATTGCAATGCCTTTAGCCTCTCCTATCTTTACGGCTGTCTTGAAATTCTTACTCAGAAATATATTCTCTATTGCTACAACATCCGGCCGGTTTTTAGCGATTATCCCGCAAATTTTGCTATAAATATGTTTTAAGCGCCGCGGAAAATCCAGGTTCTTGGAAGTGCTTATTTCACCGTAAGTTATAGGCTGTATCTTAGGCTTATCCACCTCGATAAGACCGAAACCAGTGATAACACTCCCCGGATCTATGCCTAAGATCTTCATTTTTGTTATTTGTCGATATCCTCTTCTATTTCCTTCATCTTATTCTCCAACTTCTTCATCTTCTTAACACCCGACTTTACCTTACCCACTTTTCTTTCAATTTCTTTGACTTCCGGTTCAACATCAAGCTCTTCCACCCCTCTTGGGAAAAAACTTTTTTCCTCTAAGGTTTCTATAATCTTTTTTGTTTCTTTGCATCTTTTTTTCAACACTTCTATCATTTTTCTGTTCCGGCGGTCTTCCTTGAGTTGGGCAATCGTCTCCCGTATTTTGGCTTGCTGCTTTTTCAGTTTGGCTATTATTTCTTTATTCATCCGTAAACCACCCCCGCTTGTTACTTACTGTTTTTTTCTTCGGTTTCTTCGATTATTTCATCCGGAATATCAAAATTGGCATATACATGCTGCACATCGTCGGAATCTTCCAGGCTCTCTACCAGGCCTAAAACCTGTTTTGCTGCCGCTCCATCCACTTTAACAGTGTTTTTAGGATCCATGGTCAATTCAGCTGCTGTATATTTCAACCCCTTCTCCGTAATTGATTTTTTTATTTTATCCAGATCAGCGTGTCCGGTTATAACTTCATAAACATCGCCTTCAACCCTTAAATCCTCAGCCCCGGCCTCCAGAATTATCGACATAAGCTTATTTTCTTCCACTTCTTTTTTATCAATGATTATCAGGCCTTTTCTTTGGAAAAGCCAACTTACTGACCCTGTGCCTGCTAAATTCCCGCCTTTTTTAGAAAAGATGTTTCGGATTTCGGCGCTGGTCCTGTTTTTATTATCAGTCAGGCATTCAAGCATTATCGCTACACCACCCGGGCCGTACCCTTCATAGGTTACATCCTCATAAGAGGTGCCGGATAATTCACCAGTGCCTTTTTTAATTGCCCTCTTTATGTTTTCAGCGGGCATATTGGCATCTCTTGCGGCTCCGGCGGCTGTCCTCAGCCGGATGTTGGTATCTAGATTACCTCCTCCCTGGCGTGCAGAAACCGTGATCTCTTTAATCAATTTAGAAAATAACTTGCCTCTTTTAGCATCGATCAGCGCCTTTTTATGTTTTATACCTGCCCATTTAGAGTGTCCCGACATTGGCTCCCTCCAGTTTACTTTTCTTCTTTTTCTTTTTTAAACTTGGCAATTATAGATTCCTGATTTTTTGCCGGCACTTCCTCATAATGGGAAAATCTCATTGCGTAAAAACCCCTGCCTTGTGTTATTGATTTCAATTCATTGGCGTACTTAAACATTTCAGCAAGCGGAACCTTTGCCTTTATTGTTTGACTGCCGCTGCTTTGCCCTCCCATGCCCATGATTCGTCCCCGCCGGCTGTTTAAGCTTCCGGTAATATCACCCATATATTCATCAGGCACGGTTAGGTCTACATCCATAATCGGTTCTAAAATAGTCGGCTTGGCTTTTTGAAAGGCCTCTTTAAAGGCCTGGCGGGCAGCAATTTGAAAAGCTATATCTTTAGAATCTACCGGATGGGTTTTTCCGTCATAAACTACTGCCCTGACATCAGTGACCGGACATCCGGCCAAAATCCCCTGCTCCATAGCCGACCTTATTCCCTTTTCACAACTGGCCACAAAAGCAGCAGGTATAGATCCTCCTACTACTTTATCAACAAACTCAAAGCCGCCACCATGGGGAAGCGGTTCAATGCGCATCCATACCTCGGCAAACTGGCCTGCTCCACCACTCTGTTTTTTATGACGGTATTTAGAATCACCTTCGCCTTTTATTGTTTCTTTATAAGCCACCTTTGGCGTGCCAAGCTCAACATCTACTTTAAATCTATTTTTAAGGCGGGTAATCATAACTTCGACATGTAAATCTCCCACGCCGGAAACAATCTGTTCTTTTGTCTGAACATCTCTTGTTAAAGTAAAAGTGGGATCTTCGGAAGCTATCTTATGAAGCGCGGTCGAAATCTTATCTTCATCTCCTTTGGATTTAGGCTTTATGGACCGGGAAATTGCCGGTTCCGGGAATTGAAACGGAGCAAAAATAATTTTGGCTTTCTCGTCGCAAATCGTGTCACCTGTTTTGCTGTTTTTTAATTTGGCTACAGCGGCTATGTCGCCGGTGCAGGCTGCTTCCTTGGTTATCTGTTCCTTACCCCGAAGCTGATAAACCTGAGCGATTCTTTCTTTGGCTCCTGCTGATGTATTGTAAAAACTGGTATTTGGCTGGAGCTTTCCGGAAAAAATTCTAAAAACGGTTAATTGGCCAATGTAAGGATCAGATATTGTCTTAACAACCTGGGCGCTAAATGGTTCATCCTCAGACGGTTTTCTGACTGCCTCTTCACCGCTTGCCGGGTCTTTACCTTTTTTGGGAGAGACGTCCAAAGGACTGGGTAAATACCGGCAAACAGCTTCAAGTAATTCCTTTATCCCTATATTTTGCAGGCTGGAGCCGGCAAAAACCGGGACAATATTTTTGTTTAGAATCGCGGTTCCCAAAGCACGGGCTGTTTCTTCTTCGCTCAATTTATTTCCTTCTAAATACTTTTCTAAAAGACTATCTTCTGATTCAGCGATTGTCTCAATTAAGGACTCAGAAAGCTTAGAACATTTCTCTTTGTCTTCCGGGCTCAAAGAGCCCATATTTTCGCCGGTCATTACGTTTGCAACACCCTTAAAAGAACCCCCCGTGCCAATAGGATAAGTAAAAATAACGCATTTCTTGCCAAACTTTTCAACTATTGATTCTACGGTTTTAATAAAATTCGCATGTTCCTTATCCATTTTATTTATAAAAATCATTCTCGGTAACTTCAGGCTATCAAGTAAATTCCAGGCCTTTTCTGTTCCAATCTCAATGCCGCTTACTGCATTTACCAGCAAAATTCCTGAATCCGCCGCATGAATACTACTTATTAAATCACCGATAAAATCCATATATCCAGGCGGATCAATAAGGTGTATCTGTTTGCCGTTATAATCAACGCAGCCAAACCCTACGTTTATGCTTATTTTTCGTTCTATTTCATCGGAATTGTAATCACAAGTAGTTGTTCCATCGGTAACCCTGCCCAATCGAGAAATAGCCCCGGCATTAAATAAAACAGCTTCCCCTAATGAAGTTTTTCCTGCCTGAGGATGAGAAACAAAAATAACGTTACGAATGTCTTTTGGTTGATGCATATAATCCGCCTTTCGATTAAATAAACCTAATTATACAGATTAAAGGTTAAATTACACAGATAATTTTTACGGAGTAGTTTACTATATCTTAATTAGGTAATTTTGTCAAGGCAGGCTTTTAAAGATGTTATCTACGAATTAAAAGTGCACAGTTTTTAGACGATTTAAGTTTTAAAAGTGCACACCTTAACCGAAATTAAAAATAATAACGCTAAAAAGGTCATTCTGAGGCCGAAGGCCGAAGAATCTCAGAAAACACGGTTTTATGGGAGATCCTTCGGTCGCTTAAGCTCCCTCAGGATGACACCTAATTAAGGACTTAGGGAGTGTGCAGTTTTAAACTTTAAACTGTGCAGTTTTAATTTTTAGATAACAGGCAGGCTTTTAAAGAAACTCAAAAAAAATCTTTTAGGCATAAAAAAAGCCCGGCAGTGACCTACTCTCCCATCCCGTTGCCAGGAAAGTACCATCGGCGCTAGAGGGCTTAACGACCGTATTCGGTATGGGAACGGGTGTATCCCCTCTGCTATAACCACCGGGAAAATTTAAAATAAGATTACATAACGTATGAAATCTTAAGTATTTTTTAAAATAGTTACTAATAATTGTGGTCAAGCATTTGACTGATTAGTACCAGTAAGCTCAATCCATTACTGGACTTACACATCTGGCCTATCAACCTTGTAATCTACAAGGAGTCTTCTCTATCATTTTATTAATAGAAGGATATCTTATCTTAGGGAAGGCTTGGCGCTTATATGCCTTCAGCGCTTATCCTTTCCGAACGTAGCTACCCAGCTCATACCGCTGGCGCGATAACTGATACACCATTGGTTCACCCATTCCGGTCCTCTCGTACTAGGAACAGATCCCTTCAAATATCCTACGCCCACGACAGATAGGGACCGAACTGTCTCACGACGTTCTAAACCCAGCTCACGTACCGCTTTAATTGGCGAACAGCCAAACCCTTGGGACCTTGTCCAGCCCCAGGATGCGATGAGCCGACATCGAGGTGCCAAACCTCCCCGTCGATATGAACTCTTGGGGGAGATAAGCCTGTTATCCCCGGAGTACCTTTTATCCGTTGAGCGACGCCCATTCCACTCAGTAGCGCCGGATCACTAAGTCCTGCTTTCGCATCTGCTCGACTTGTAGGTCTCGCAGTTAAGCTCCCTTCTGCCTTTACGCTCCACATGCGATTGCCAACCGCATTGAGGGAACCTTTGAACCCCTCCGTTACAATTTAGGAGGAAACCGCCCCAGTCAAACTGCCCACCTGACACTGTTCCTCGGCCGGATTCACGGCCGTGGGTTAGAATTTCGATATAATAAGGGTGGTATTTCACTGTTGACTCCACCTTGGCTAACGCCAAGGCTTCAAAGTCTCCCACCTATACTACACATATCGGACCAAAATCCAATATCAGGTTACAGTAAAGGTTCACGGGGTCTTTCCGTCTAGTCGTGGGTAAGCGGCATCTTCACCGCTGCTACAATTTCGCCGACTCCCTCGTTGAGACAGCGCCCAGATCGTTACACCATTCGTGCGGGTCGGAACTTACCCGACAAGGAATTTCGCTACCTTAGGACTGTTATAGTTACAGCCGCCGTTTACTGGGGCTTCGGATCAGAACTTCTCTCACCGAAGTGAGATAATCCTTCCTCTTAACCTTCCAGCACCGGGCAGGTGTCAGTCTGTATACATGGACTTTAAGTCTTCGCACAGACCTGTGTTTTTAGTAAACAGTCGCCTGGGCCGCTTTACTGTGATCCCGAATATGGCTTCACCGCAAGGCTACACCTTTCGGGACACCCCTTCTCCCTAAGTTACGGGGTCATTTTGCCGAGTTCCTTAACGAGGGTTATGTCGAGCGCCTTAGGATTCTCTCCCAACCTACCTGTGTCGGTTTACGGTACGATTACATATCCCACTCACCTTACAGCTATTTCTCGGTAGTGTGGTGTTAGCCAGTTTACCCGCTCCGTGGATTGGGCTCCCTAACACCCCTCACCCTTGACAATTGGTGCCAAAGGCTACGAGTTTGGACGCGCATTTCCAACCGCGCGATGGCCTAACCTTCTACGTCACCATAAGATTCAAACGCAAAATATGCAGTGCAGGAATATTTTACCCTGCTGTCCATCACCTACGTCTTTCGACCTCGGCTTAGGATCGACTAACCCTGGGCGGATTAACCTTCCCCAGGAAACCTTAGGTTTTCGGCGGACTGATTTTTCATCAGTCTTATCGCTACTCATACCGGCATAATCACTTCCATTTCGTCCACCTGTCCTTTCGATCAGGCTTCAACCTAGAATGGAACGCTCCCCTACCACTCTCTAACAATAAAGTTACAGAATCCGTAGCTTCGGTGATGAGCTTAAGCCCCGATCATTTTCGGCGCAAAACCACTCGACCAGTGAGCTATTACGCACTCTTTAAATGATGGCTGCCTCTGAGCCAACATCCTGGTTGTCTTAGTGAAATCACATCCTTTACCACTTAGCTCATACTTGGGGACCTTAGCTGACGGTCTAGGCTCTTTCCCTCTTGACCACGAAGCTTATCCCCCGTAGTCTGACTCCCACAATAATAATAATGGCCTTCGGAGTTTAATTGGGTTCAGCGACCTGGTAAGGCTCCTAGCCCAGTTAGTACTCTACCTCCACTATTACATCTTATGAGGCTAGCCTTAAAGCTATTTCGGGGAGAACCAGCTATTTCCGAGTTTGATTAGCCTTTCACTCCGACCCACAGCTCATCCCATAACTTTTCAACGTTAACGGGTTCGGGCCTCCATATACGATTAAATATACTTCACCCTGGCCATGGGTAGATCACTCGGTTTCGGGTCTACTGAGTGTAACTGGACGCACAGTTAGTACTCGCTTTCGCTACGGCTCCAGCCGAAGATTCGGCCTTAACCTCGCTACACTAAGTAACTCGCCGGTTCGTTATGCAAAAAGCACGCAGTCACTCATTTTCGCCAAATTGCTTTGACGAACATAGAGCTCCTACCGCTTGTAGGTTTATGATTTCAGGTTCTATTTCACTCCCATCACCTGGGTTCTTTTCAATTTTCCCTCACGGTACTTGTTCACTATCGGTCCTCAGAGAGTATTTAGCCTTAGCCCGTGGTCGGGCTGGATTCCTACAGGATTTCACGTGTCCCGCAGTACTTGGGGAATTAACCCATCCTGCGCAATCTTACTTCGCTTACGAGGCTATCACTCTCTTTGGCCAACCTTTCCAGGTTGTTCAACTGTAAAATTTTGCAAGACGACCAAACCGTATTTCGATCCGGTTAACCCCCACAACCCCTTGATTACAACACATACGGATTATCACGTAACCAAGGTTTAGGCTCTTCCTGTTTCGCTCGCCGCTACTAAAGGAATCGAATTCTCTTTTTTCTCCTCAAGGTACTGAGATGGTTCAGTTCTCTTGGTATTTCTCTCCTATCCTATGTATTCAGATAAGAGTATCCCGATTTTGTCGGGATGGGTTGCCCCATTCGGAAATCTCCGGATCAAGGTCTATTTGCAACTCCCCGGAGCTTATCGCAGCTTACCGCGTCCTTCATCGCCTTCTGAGACCAAATCATCCATCATAAACCCTTTGTAGCTTGACCACAAATATTACTAACTATTTAATTTTCAAAGAACATATTAGCTCTTAGCTCCTGGCTCTTAGTTTTAAACCAAGAGCCAGGAGCTAAGAGCTAAGAACCAAACACACAGTGGAGATGATCGGACTCGAACCGATGACTTCCTGCGTGCAAAGCAGGCGTTCTGCCAGCTGAACTACATCCCCAATTTGAACATCTGATTTAGGAAAACTTTCGATTTTCATAAATTATGTTCTCATTGGTGGGCCCATCTGGATTCGAACCAGAGACCCCTGCGTTATCAGCACAGTGCTCTAACCGACTGAGCTATAGGCCCCAGGATTAAATTGCATGAGCATATAATTTATGAAAAGTCGAGCACTTGTTTATAATAAATAAATCCTTTGCTGAAGAATTTTAAAAAAAGACTTTTCATTGCTCAGGATTAAGTTCACACACAACTTACGTCGGCCTTGCGGCCTCCGTAAGTTGTGTGCTCATTTAGCAAGCTAATGAAATTTACACCTTTACTTATCCTACTTTCTTTTCCTGCATTACTCCTTAGAAAGGAGGTGATCCAGCCCCACCTTCCGGTAGAGCTACCTTGTTACGACTTAGTCCCTCTTGCCAAACATACCTTCGAAACATCCCCTCCCTTAACGCAAGCGTCAAGGGTTAGGTCAGTAACTTCGGGTACATTCAACTCGGTTGACTTGACGGGCGGTGTGTACAAGACCCGGGAACGTATTCACCCCATCATGGCTGATACGGGATTACTAATGATTCCAGCTTCATGAAGGCGAATTGCAGCCTTCAATCCGAACTGAGACCTGCTTTTTGGGATTAGCTCCACCTTGCGGCTTGGCAACCCTTTGTACAGGCCATTGTAGCACGTGTGTCGCCCAGGATATAAGGGCCATACTGACTTGACGTCATCCTCGCCTTCCTCCACATTACCTGTGGCAGTCTTCTTAGAGTGCTCTCGAAATCGAGGTGGCAACTAAGAACAAGGGTTGCGCTCGTTGCAGGACTTAACCTAACACCTCACGGCACGAGCTGACGACAGCCATGCAGCACCTGTGTATCTGTCCCGAAGGAGGTTCCTAGTTTCCTAGGAATTTCAAATACATGTCAAACCCTGGTAAGGTTCCTCGCGTATCGTCGAATTAAACCACATGCTCCACCATTTGTGCGGGTCCCCGTCAATTCCTTTGAGTTTCAGTCTTGCGACCGTACTCCCCAGGCGGGGCACTTAATGCGTTAGCTGCGGCACAGATCCTTGCGGACCTACACCTAGTACCCATCGTTTACGGCTAGGACTACCAGGGTATCTAATCCTGTTCGCTCCCCTAGCTTTCGTGTCTCAGCGTCGGTATCAAGCCAGAGAATCGCTTTCGCCACTGGTGTTCTTCCCGATATCTACGAATTTCACCTCTACACCGGGAATTCCATTCTCCTCTCTTGTACCCAATCCCATCAGTTTCGTATGCAGTTCTTTGGTTAAGCCAAAGGATTTCACATACGACTTAACAGGACGCCTACACACCCTTTACGCCCAATAAATCCGAACAACGCTCGCCACCTCCGTCTTACCGCGGCTGCTGGCACGGAGTTAGCCGTGGCTTCCTCTCTCGGTACCGTCTATTTAATCCTGCTATTAACAAGATCAAACTTCGTCCCAAGTGACAGAGCTTTACAATCCGAAGACCTTCATCGCTCACGCGGCGTCGCTTCGTCAGGGTTTCCCCCATTGCGAAAGATTCTCGACTGCAGCCTCCCGTAGGAGTCTGGGCAGTGTCTCAGTCCCAGTGTGGCTGACCATCCTCTCAGACCAGCTATCCATCAAAGCCTTGGTGAGCCATTACCCCACCAACTAGCTAATAGAATGCGGACTTACCCTTAATCGATAGCATAATATAGAGGCCATCTTTTTACTACGGTCCATGCGAACTGTAGTCTTATCCGGTATTAGCCCGCCTTTCGACAGGTTATCCCGGTTTTGAGGATAAATTATCCACCCGTTACTCACCCTTGCGCCACTATCAATCCCTTGCGGGAAAGATCGTCCGACTTGCATGCCTAAACCACGCCGCCAGCGTTCGTTCTGAGCCAGGATCAAACTCTCCAATAAAAAAATGCTCATTAGCTTGCTATTCTCCGCTTTGTTAAGCGGAACTTTTTCAAAGAACAAAAAAACAAATAAACACAAAAAACTATATTCAATTATTTCGATAGAACGAACATTTAACTCCCTTTTTTAGGGTAGCAATGTAGAACAAAAGATAACACAAATAAATTAAGCTGTCAAGTTTTTTTTGCAATTATTTTTCGGAATTTTCTTTTTCCTACTTTCAGGATAGAACTGCCTTTGACCTTTATTTTTTCCCCGACATCTTCAATTCTTTTATTGTCAATGGTTACAGCACCCTGCCGGACCAGGCGTTCTGCCTGGCTCCTGCTTGAGGCGCAACCGGTAACTTTCAACAGTTCAATAATCCAGACCGGACAACTGCTTTCCAAGGCATATTCTTCTATCTTCTCCGGCAGTCCTTTCCGGCTGAATACCCGCTCAAATTGTTCACGGGCCAGCAAAGCCTTGGCGCTGTCATAATTTCTTTCAACTATTTTCGCAGCAAGGTCTAATTTTGCCAGTTTTGGATTATTCAGGCCGGCAATATCGATTTGCTTTCCCAGAAGAATTCTATAATAATCAGAAGCCAATTCATCGCTTATTGACATAATCTTACCAAACATATCCTGGGGTAAATCGGTAAGTCCAATATAATTACCCAGGGACTTACTCATCTTCTTAACGCCGTCAAGGCCTACTAAAAGCGGTAATATTATTACTGCCTGCGGAACCTGGCCAAAATCCCGCTGAAGCTCCCGGCCTACCAAAAGATTAAACTTTTGGTCCGTTCCTCCTACCTCAATGTCTGCTCTGACCATCACTGAATCATACCCCTGGATTAAAGGATACAAAAACTCGTGAATAGATATCGGTTGTCTATTTTTATAACGTTTTAAAAAGTCGTCTCTTTCAAGCATCCGGGCCACGGTATATCTGGACGCTAAATTTATAACCTCCCTGAAATTCATTTGTTCACACCAGCTGGAATTGTAAACTACTTCTGTTTTTTCCCGGTCAAGGACCCTAAACACCTGCCGCTGATACGTCCGGGCATTCTCTCTGACCTCATCTTTTGATAATTGTTTTCGGGTCTTGGACTCGCCGCTGGGATCACCGATCATAGCAGTGAAATCTCCGATTATAAACACTACCTTATGACCCAGATCCTGAATCTGTTTTAGCTTAGCCAGGGCAACCGTGTGGCCCAAATGAAGGTCGGGACAAGAAGGATCTGCCCCGTATTTAACCCGCAGAGGTTTGTTGTTCTTTCCGGACTGTTGTAATTTTTCAAAGATCTCCTTTTCAGAGATCATCTCCACGCTGCCGCATTTTATTCTGCTAATCTGCTTCTTTATCTTTTGTTCCATTTTCTTTGGGCTCGGGTTCCAGCTGTTTCAACCCCAGTGATATCTTCTTAGACTTTTGATCGACCACCAAAACCTTTACTTCTATCTTTTCCCCCTTCTTCAACACCTCCGAAGGGTGACTGATCTTTTTGGTCCAGGACATGTCCGAGATATGGATCAAGCCGTCTATCCCTGTTTCCAGTTCGACAAACGCTCCGTACTTGGCCAGGTTGCGCACCTTCCCGCTCACCTTGGTCCCTACCTTATATCTCTGCTCCACCTCCAACCAGGGATTGATCTCAATCTGTTTTATTCCTAAAGAAATCTTTTCGCCGGCTTCATCTACGCTCAACACCACAGCCTCGACTACATCGCCAATAGCCAATACTTCGGAAGGATGGGTAATCCGCTTTGTCCAGGACAATTCAGATATATGGGCCAAACCCTCGATCCCTTTTTCCAGCTCAACAAAAACTCCGTAGGGCATAATATTTACCACCCGGCCTTTTATTCTGGAACCGACAGGGTATTTCTTGGTTATGTCTGTCCATGGGCTGGGGCTTTTTTGTTTCAAGCCTAAAGAAACCTTTTTTGTCTCCTTGTCAAAGTTTAAAATCAACACTTCTACTTCATCACCGATAGCCACGACTTCAGATGGATGGCTTATCCTCGACCAGCTCATATCTGTTATATGCAGCAATCCGTCTACTCCGCCTAAGTCTACAAACGCGCCGAAATCAGTGATATTTTTAACCATACCTTTACGTAACTGGCCCTTTTCTATTTCATTGATCAATTTTTCCCTAAGATGCTTCTTCTCTTCCATTAAATAATCGCGATGCGACAGGACCACGTTCCTGCGCCGCATATCTGTTTTAACGATTTTAAACTTAAGGGTCTGGCCTATAAGCTGGTCAAGGTTTGAAGTCGGGCGGATAAAGGCCTGGGAAGCTGGTAAAAAAGCCTCCATGCCTATATTCACCATCAACCCTCCCCTTACCTTTTTAAATACTTTTCCTTCGACAAGGCCGCCTTCTTTATATTTTTGGGATATCTTCTCCCAATTCTGAAGTTGGTCAGCCTTTCTTTTTGACAGGATTACCATTCCGCTGTCATCTTCTTTTGACTCCAATAATACTTCTACCTCATCACCGATCTTTAAAGACTCAGATCCGTTAAACTCATTGACCGGCACCACCCCTTCGGATTTATAGCCGATATCGACTATAATCTCTTTTTCGGTAAAATCAATGACTTTCCCTTTGATTATTTGACCTTCTTTAACCTCATTCAGTTTTTTTTCGTAAAGATTTAAGATATCCTCAAATCTTTCCGGTTCTTTTTGCTGCGACATTCACAATTACCCCCTTTCTTTATACACAGACCTTCTACAAGCTATGGGCTGTAAGCTTACCCCTTCTGTGATCATCTGTGTATACTTTTTTTAATCTATCCGCGGCCTGTTTAATCACCCAAGCCGGCGTTGAAGTCCCTCCGGCCAAGCCGATACTTCTTTTTTTTCTAAACCAGGAGGGCTTTATGTCTTTGGCAGCTTCGACATGATGAGTTTCCACGCCAGCCTCCTTACATATTCCCGCCAATCTTTTGGTATTAGCGCTCAGCCTTCCGCCCATGATTATCATCATTTCTACTTTTTGGGCAATGGACCTGGCTTCTCTTTGCCGGACAACCGTAGCGCGGCAAATAGTATTAAATATCCTCAGTTCCTCAAAATGACCTTTAGAAACCAGCTTATTAATTATAGCCTGAAAATTGCTGTTTGACTGAGTGGTCTGTGCCAATAAGGCAATTTTCCTGCTCTTATTCAGATTTAACTTATCCAGATCAGAAGGCCCGGCTGCAACCATTGCCTTCTCATCGGTAAAACCGCCTATTGATTTCACCTCTGGATGGTTTTTGTCCCCGGCAATTATGACCGCATAGCCTTGTTTAACAAGCCGGCAGGAAGCCTCCTGAACCTTCTTAACAAAAGGACAGGTAGAGTCTACTACTTCTATGTTTTTGGCCCTGGCCTTGCTGAGTAACTCAGGCCTAAGCCCATGGGCTCTGATTATCAGCCTTCCGTTTTTTATCTGCTCTATCCGGTTAACTATCCTCAAACCTTTTTCAGTCAATTTTTCGATGGTCTGGGGATTATGGATCAGGGGGCCGACTGAATAATTTGACAAACCTCTATTGTCAAGCATTCGCTCGGCCTTTTTTACCGCCCGCTCAACCCCAAAACAAAATCCAACATGCTCAGAAACTATTACCTTCATTTTACTTGAGGCCCTAATTTAGATATTTGCTCCATGATTGATTGACTGGCTCTTAAATAATTATCTTTCTTATTTCCCTGTTGATAAGATTGGCCAAACCTCAGCGGACGGCCAAAGTAGACACTGACCGGTCTCAACCTGATGAATCTCGCGCCAATCGGCAAAGCCTGGTCTGTGCCAAAGATCCTGGCCGGAACTATCGGAACGTTAGACTTCAACGCCAGCAGGCCGACCCCGATTTTACCCGGATGCAGTTTTCCGTCCTTGCTTCTTGTCCCTTCGGGAAACAGGGCCACAACTTTACCTGCCTTCAGTCTCCTTAATGCCTCTTTCATTCCCGAAAGACCCAGATCTTTGTCTTCGACAGCAAAGGCATCAACTGAATTTAAGAATTTAGCAAACAGCTTATTGTTAAACAGGCTCTTTCTAGCCATAAAATTGAGCCGGCGATAAGACGGTATGCCTAAGGCCAGGGGATCTAAATGGCTTAAATGATTACTGGCCAGAATGCAGCCGCCTTTGGGAGGAAAATTTTCCCTTCCGGCTGACTTAAACCTGAACAACAGTTTATATAAAATTATGCCCAGTAAGCAACAGAACTTATAAATCATCTGTGTTAAGGTGTGAAAGAACAACGTTAACTACTTCGTTTATGTCTAAGTTGGTTGTGTCGATACGAACAGCGTCTTCGGCCATTGCCAACGGCGCTATCTTTCTGGTTTTATCGTGCTTATCGCGTAATAAAATTTCTTGTTCTAATCTTTTTAATGCCGGCGATTTTTGATGTTCCCTAAGCAATTGTCTGTAGCGGCGGCCGGCCCGTTCCTTGACCTCGGCATCCAGATAGAACTTTTTATCGGCATCCGGAAAAACCGTTGTTCCGATATCGCGCCCCTCGACTACCATGCCTCTATTGTTGCCGGAAAACCTGCGCTGTAGATCCACCATTCTCTTTCGCACGCTTCCGGCCCGGGCAACAAAAAACACCTTATTGGTAATTTCCGGTTCTCTGATCCGGCGGCTGACATCCCTGCCATCCAGCATAACTTCATCTTTTCTTAAATCTATTTTGGTATGATAAAGCAAATCTGCCAGGGCATTTTCATTTTCCAAATCAATTTTTTCCTCAACCGCTTTTAAAGTAAAAGCCCGGTACATAGCTCCGGTATCCAGATAGAAAAACCCCAGTTTATCAGCCACCAGCCTGGCAATAGTGCTTTTTCCCGAACCGGCCGGACCATCTATAGCGATAACCATTCTCTGTTATAACTATCCCTTCTATTTTTTGCCTTCTTGAACAGACTTAACAACTTTTGGTGCCGGCCAGCGGACACGATGTTTTTCACCCGGCCAATTGATGTCTGATATACCCCTAAAGCCTTGCCTATTTCCCTGCTGTTCATGACACATATATCCCGCCATAGCCGGGGATTACTCGAGGCTATCCTGGTCATATCCAGGAAGCTCCCCCCGCTATACTTATAGTATTTGAACGGGACAAGCATGGATAAGTGGTAAGCCAAAATGTGCGGAAGATGGCTGATATAAGTCACAATAGAGTCGTGCCTAACAGGTGAGACCACCTTTACTTCTGCACCGAGCTTTTCCCAGAGCTTTCTGATTTTATTCAAAGCCTTTTGATCGGTAAAACGGGTCCTGGTTAAAAAACAAAACGAGCCTTTGAATAAATCTTTCCTGGCAGAACAAACCCCGCTTTTTTCTGAACCAGCCATTGGGTGGCTGCCGACAAAATAAACCTCTTTTTTGCGAATCCGGGGGATACTATCGATCTGTTTGACTATTTCCCCCTTCAGGCTTCCCACATCAGTAACAATAGAGCCCTGTTTGAGAAAAGGCATTATATCCCTTGCCACCTTGACTATCTTAGATATTGGCGCGGCAATAATCACCAGGTCTGCATCCTTAACCGCCTTTTTAAAATCAAGGGTTCCTTTAGTAACCGCCTTAGATCTTTTTGCCAGGCTCAAGGTATGTTTGTGCCGGGTCAGGCCTGTGATCTGCCCGGCTAATCCGCCGGACATCATTGCCATACCTAAAGAACCGCCGATCAAACCAACACCGACTATTGTTGTTTTTTTGAACATTTTCATCTCTTATTTACCTTAATTATATCTGTCTATTTACAACCCCTGCCAGCACCTTCAGCTCTTCCATCAATTTAGTAAACCTCTCTGGAATTATTGACTGAGCCCCGTCTGAAAGCGCCTCTTCAGGACAGGAATGCACCTCAATCAAAAGACCGTCCGCCCCGGCGGCAACCGCAGCCTTGGACAACGGAGCAACCAGCCCCCATTTTCCCGTGCCATGGCTGGGGTCTACTATAATCGGCAAATGGCTGAGTTCCTTGATTATCGGCACAGCGCTTATATCAACAGTATTCCTGGTATATTCTTCGAATGTCCTTATCCCCCGTTCGCAGAGAATAATATTCAAATTTCCATTAGAAGCAATGTATTCTGCCGACATTAAAAGTTCTTTGATGGTCGAGGATATTCCTCTTTTTAAAAGCACGGGCTTTTTAGTCTGGCCTACTTCTTTTAAAAGATTAAAGTTCTGCATATTCCTGGCCCCGATCTGAAATATGTCGGTGTACCTGGCTACCAGAACAACGTCCCTGGTATCCATAACTTCTGTGACTATCGCCAGGCCGGTAGCTTTAGCTGCCTCTTGTAAATATTTCAGGCCTTCTTCTCCCAGGCCCTGAAAACTATAAGGAGATGTCCGGGGTTTAAACGCTCCGCCGCGAAGCACCTTGGCCCCGGATTTTTTAACTACCCTGGCAATCTCTAAAAGCAGTTCCTTGTTTTCTACGGCACAAGGACCGGCCATAATCGTTAATTCCTTACCGCCGATTTTAATGCCCTTCACATCGATAATGCTGTCAGCCGGCTGAAATTCACGGCTAACCAGTTTAAAAGGTTTTAAAATCGGCAGGATCTTTTCAACACCCGAAATAGCTTCCAGGGGCTGAACGCGCAAGAGATCTTCCTCGCCAATAACCCCGATTATGGTCTTTTCCACCCCTTTAGAAACCCAGGGCTTAAGGCCCAGTTTTTTGACTTTTTCAATTACATGGTCTATTTCCTGGTCAGTAACGTGCGGCTTTAAAACAATAATCATCTACTTACCTCCTTAAACGCCTTTATGAATTTTTTATTCTCGCTCATGGTGCCGATAGTAACCCGGATAAAATTATCCAATTTCCAGGCCCGCATATCCCTGACTATAATACCTCGTTTTAATAACCTGTTGAATACAATCCGGGAATTTTTGCCCAGATCTATCAGGACAAAATTAGTAGCGCTGGGGACATATTTTAATCCTATTTTTTCAAGCTCGTTATAGATATATTTTTTACCTTCTTTCACCATCTTTAATGTCTGCCTCAGGCAGTCTTTTTCGTCTAAGGCAGCCAAAGCAGCTACCTGGGCAATCGAGTTTACATTAAAAGGCTCTCTGACCCTGTTCAGATAGCCTATAATCTGCTTATTAGCCAGGCCGTAACCGATACGCAATCCAGCTAAACTGTATATTTTGGAAAACGTCCTGGTTGTTATAATATTGCGTTTGTTGATTAATTTTAACGTATCGGGAAAATCCGGAACATCCGCAAACTCAAAATAGGCCTCGTCAAAATACACTATGACCTCTTTGGGTACCTTTGCCAAAAAAAGGCGCACTTCATCCCCGGTTAGATAGGTACCCGTGGGATTATCCGGGTTAGCTACAAATATAATCTTTGTCTTTTTTGTTACTGCCTCGGCCATTGATTTCAGATCGTACTTCAAGTCTTTTAAGGGAACGTATTTAATTTTGGCTCCGGCTATTTTGGCAACGATCTCATAAATAAGAAAAGTCGGCCGGGCTATCACGACCTCTTCGGCAGGGTTCAAAAAAGCCCGCAGGGTCAGGGCGATTATCTCATCGGAACCATTACCGATTATTAAATTAGAAGGGCTAAAGCCTAATCGCCCGGCTAATTTTTTCTTAAGGTAATAACAAGTATCATCGGGATAGCGATTCAGGCTACTCAAGCTGTTTTTGATCGCTGAAGTTACTTTTAGCGACGGCGAAAGAGCGTTTTCATTAGACGCCAGCTTAATAACCTGCTTAAGTTTCAGCTCTCTTTTTAATTCTTCTATCGGTTTGCCGGGCTTATAAGGCTTTATCCGCAGTATGTTTTTTCCAACCAGCTTTCT
>JAYELI010000029.1 GCA_034717435.1 Candidatus Omnitrophota bacterium | reverse complement strand
GAAGGAAGTCCTGAGTATTCCCGAAGGGCGACCGAAGGATCTCCCATAAAACCGTGTTTTCTGAGATTCTTCGGCCTTCGGCCTCAGAATGACCTTTTTAGCGTTATTATTTTTAATTTCGGTTAAACTGTGCACTTTTAATTCGTAGATAACATTTAACAGTTTAAAAACTTGACAACCAATCGGTTATATGCTACTCTTCTAAACACTAAGGAGTGATAAAAAATGCCATCACACAAATCAGCTGTAAAAAGAATGAAGACATCTCAAAAAAAATATGCCCGAAACTTAATTATCCGATCCGGGCTAAAAACTCTCTTAAAAAAAGTTGACCTGCTTATTTCCTCAAATAAGGCTGATCAAGCAAAGGTTGTAGTGCATCAAGCCATGTCAAAATTCGATAAAGCAGCTTCTCAAGGAGTAGTTCATAAAAGAAATGCTTCCCGCCACAAATCCCGGTTGGCTAAAAAATTAAAAAAATTACAAGCCGCATAGCTTAATCACCAACAACTCAAGGGCTATCTGAGGTTTTTTAATCCCCTTTTTTATTTCAGTGTCCGCTTCCAATAAAAATTTAAAATGACGGCTGAATTCCCGGGAGCTAAAATCTTTCACCTCAGCTATAAATCTATCCAGAAAGAACCGGTGCACCCTTAACTGACGGCCTATTTCTTTCGAAGAAACCTTCTGCCCCAATAATGCCTTGGCTTGCTTAATCCTTTTCAGCTGCCAGAAAAGCATCCCGATAATCCGGCTGATTTCCTTGTTTTCTTCGGTTAACTCAGAAAGTATCTTTAATGCTTTAGAGCGCTGTTTCTGCCTTATGGCCTCAATCAAATCAAAAATCGTTGCCGTGGAGCTTTTACCAATAATTTCTTCAACATCTTTAACCTTAATAACCTCGCTATCGCCAATATATAAAACCAGTTTTTTTACGGCCTGATCCAAAAACCTCAGGCTGTCTCCTACATTTTCCTGCAGTGCAGCCACGGCCTGCGGCAAAATTTTCTTTTTATAGGAATGGGCCCTTTTGACAATCCATTTATCTACCTGGCCGGAATAATATTTCTTAAAAGTATTTATTCGCCCGTGTTGAGAAATGGCATTATATAAGCGATCCCGCTTGCTTAAAACTTTTGCGTCTAAGATAAGACAAGTGCTTGGGGAAGGTTTTTTAAGATAGGAAATAAAACTTTTTTTGGCAGCAGAGGACAACTTTTCTGCGCCTTTTATAATTATCAGCCTCTGTTGGGACAACATCGGCAAGACCGCAGCAACACTGGCCAATTCAGAACCATCCATGTCCTGTCCGTAAAATGTGGTTTTATTAAATTCTTCCGTGCCATTTTTGAAGAGCCTCCCTTCAAGTTCTCTTATGGCTTCTTCTTTTAAAAAATCTTCTTCTCCTTCGAACAAATAAACCATTTACCAGCCTTCAATCATCCGGGCTACGATATTCTTGGCTAAATCCCTGATAGCCGCCCTTAAGGCAAGTTCTTCACCGGAGGCAACAAAGTAAGTAGTATCTCCGGTGAGCCTTTTCTCTTCCCATAAAACAACATCTTTGGCTGTATCACGGCAAATAAGGCGCATTACCAAGGTAAGCCTGTATTCAATTACATCTTTTTCGTCAGGCCCGTATCTTAAAGGGTCTTTAATATAATCGGTTACTTCGCCAGTTAAGACAAGATCCGCCTGTTCAGTGTCTACAACTTTTAATCTGCCGTCAAAGATAAATCTGTCAACTGTCTGTCTGGTAATATCCCCTTCGATCCCGGGGTGATACTGGTAGGCTAAAGAGCTTGAAGAGATAACATTCTTAAACATCGGTACTGATATTGTCTTAATATCACTGGGAAGCAAAGAACCAGTGGTATACCCGCAACCCGATAGGCCAACAGCTAACAGGCAGCTAATCGTCAACAAAAAAATATTGCTTATTGTTCTTATTCTCATTCTTTGACAGGTTCACCTCGTGCCGAGCACTCAGTGCGAGGTAGGACTTCGTTTTTCTTGTTTTTTTTCTATAATAAAAATTTTTTCCGCGGCCTTGGGAGCCCAGGAAGTATCCGGAAAAAAATCTCTGATCTCTTGATAATACATCAGGGCGCTGTCTAAAGTGCCTTGCAGTTCATAAAACTTAGCTATTTGAAAAATCCCTTCTGCCTTTTTTTCTTTTAAAAACAGCAGTTTGCTTTTAGCTTTATCTGTCATATTGCTCTGGGGATAATCTTTCAAGAAAGTCTCAAATTCTTCAATAGCCTTATCAACAGCCTCTTCTTTATAATCATAGGTAACAGCCTGCTTATCATAGCAAGCTGCTATTTCATACCTGGCATCATCGACCAGTTCGCTTTTAGGATAATCGTCAATAAGCTTATTGAATTCTTCGACAGCCTCGGAATATCCAGCCGTGTCTTTGTAATAAATACCTATCCGGTATTGGGACAGATCGCCATATTTACCATAAGGGGCGTTCTCAATTATTTTTTGAAATATCTCTAACGCCTTGTTTTTTGATGAAACCAAAGGAATCGACTTTCCGAGGATTTTCGCCTTTTCTTCATGGTAAAAAAGGTTGGCTACCTTATATTCCCGTCCGATTATCTCCTCTACTCTTTTAGATTGGGGGTAATGGTCTATTACCTTCTGGTAGGCTAAATAAGCATAATAATATTTCTTCATTGTTTCGTAAGACAGGCCAATATAATACTGGGCTTCAGCGGTCAAGTCAGAAAGGGGAAAATCTTTTATCAAGCGCTTGAACTCTGTTATCGCCCGCTCATAGTCCTGGGAATCATAAAATTCCAGAGCCCATTCAAACTGCTCCTGGGGAATATCCTTAGTTACATTTTTCGGATCTACCCATTTTCCGCTTTCCGGGGTCCAAATCCAAAATGCCCTAACCTGCGGGGCATAAACGACTAACACAAAAACTGCTAAAAGAATAGATAATAATTTCTGCATTCTTCGACAAGCTCAGAACTTCGTCTTTTCAGGCCATTTTTTGGCTAACTATATCATACTTATCGGGCTTTGTCAAGGAGGGGTTCGTGTTTTGTTATCTACGAATTAAAAGTGCACAGTTTTTAGACGATTTATGTTTTAAAAGTGCACACTTTAACCGAAATTAAAAATAATAACGCTAAAAAGGTCATTCTGAGGCCGAAGGCCGAAGAATCTCAGAAAACACGGTTTTATGGGAGATCCTTCGGTCGCCCTTCGGGAATACTCAGGACTTCCTTC
>JAYELI010000028.1 GCA_034717435.1 Candidatus Omnitrophota bacterium | reverse complement strand
CTGAGATTCTTCGGCCTTCGGCCTCAGAATGACCTTTTTAGCGTTATTATTTTTAATTTCGGTTAAGGTGCGCACTTTTAAAACATAAATCGCTCTAAAACTGTGCACTTTTAATTCGTAGATAACAATCAAGAATTTTCTCTTGACATTTCTAATTATATTATATATACTAAACTAGTTTTGAAATAGATAAATGTTGAATTTCTTGAAGTTATGAGCGTTCTGCGAGGTTCCAACTAACATCCAGCCATCTTTAGCTTCTTAAGGCTTCCGTATGTCCAAGAGATTATTCTTAATTGATGGAAATTCATTTTGCTATCGTGCATTTTATGCCATCAGGGTCCTGACCACATCCCGGGGACGGCCTACCAATGCTATTTATGGCTTTATCGCCATGCTCAATAAGATCATCAAAGAGAAAAAGCCCGATTATTTGGCGGTTACCTTTGACTTAGCCGGACCTACTTTTCGGCATGAAAAATTTAAAGAGTATAAAATTCAGCGTCAGCCTATGCCTGACGATCTAATAGGCCAACTACCGTTAATTAAAAAGGTTATAAGAGGATACAATATCCCGATCTTTGAGAAACAGGGTTTTGAGGCTGATGACGTGCTTGCCTCCTTAGCCAGGAAGGCCGCAGATAAATCAATGGATGTTTATATAGTTACCGGCGATAAAGATGCCCTTCAACTCGTGGATTCTCATATAAAGGTCTATAGCCCCCATAAAGAAGCCGTGATTTATGATCGTAAGGCAGTAATGGAGAGATTTGGGGTTGGCCCTGATAAGATGGTTGAAATTATGGCTCTGGCCGGTGATCCTACAGATAATATTCCCGGTGTACCGGGCATAGGAGAGAAAACAGCCGTGAGTTTAATTAAAGAGTTTGGGACATTGGAAAATGTATTAGCTAATCTTGATAAGATCCGCAGCGTTAAACTCCAACAGGCGTTAAGCGAATTTGCCGAACAGGCAAGATTAAGCAAAGAGCTTGCCACTGTCAATTCGGATTTAGCCCTGGATGTAGATTTTGATGAACTTAAAGTAGGTAATTCGAATAATGAAGCATTACGCAGCCTATTTAAGGAATTTGAATTTAAGTCCTTGTTGAAAGATTTAACTTCCGGCAAACAAGCCCTGAAAACAGATTATAGGTTGATTTCCTCTAAGGAAGAGTTTGGACAGTTTTTAGACAAACTTAAGAAACTGGATGGTGTTACGCTTGATTTTGAAACCACCGGTAAAGACCCGATGCGGGCCGAACCTATCGGGATTTCTTTCAGCTGGGAGGAACAAGAAGCATACTATATTCCCCTGGAACAATCGTGGCTGGAAAAGTCAGATATATTTAAAAAGTTAAAGCCGGTATTAGAAGATAAAAATATAAAAAAATATGGACAAAATATTAAGTACGAGGTTATAATTCTGGCAAATTACGGAATAGATTTAAAGGCAGTGGCCTTTGACACCATGGTTGCCTCATATTTGCTTAATCCCTCCAAGCCCAATCATTCATTGGATGAAGTAGCGTTAGAATACTTGGATTACCGGATGATTTCTTTGCAGGAATTGATTGGCAAGGGTAAAAACAAATTGAAAATGAGGGATATTGCCCTGGAAAAACTGTCTGAGTACAGCTGTGAGGATGCAGATATTACGATGCGGCTTAAAAAAGTCTTAGAGCCTAAACTGAAAGAGAAAGGCCTTTACGGACTTTTTTGCGACGTTGAAATTCCTTTGATAAAAGTCCTGGCCAGGATGGAGCTGAACGGGGTGGCTGTTGATACCGAAATGTTGGCTGTGATGTCAAAGACAATGCAGACCTCTCTTGAAAGGATTACGTCTGATATATACGGTTTGGCCAAAGGAGAGTTTAATATAAATTCACCCAAACAGCTCAGCCGGGTATTGTTTGAAAAACTTAAACTGCCGGTAATTAAAAGAACCAAAACAGGATTTTCTACGGATGTAAGGGTTTTGGAAAAATTGGCCCCTAAACATCCTTTGCCCGCGGCATTATTAGAATACAGAGAATTATCCAAGCTTAAATCTACCTATGTGGATGCCTTCCCCCAGTTGATAAATTTCAGAACGCAGCGTGTTCATACCTCTTTCAACCAAACGATTGCTGCCACAGGGAGACTGAGCAGTTCTCAGCCAAACCTTCAGAATATTCCCATCAGGACTCAGGCCGGTAAAGAGATCAGGAAAGCCATTATTGCCGGCAGTGCTGATTCGGTGATTGTTTCGGCTGATTATTCGCAGATTGAGTTAAGGGTATTAGCCCATCTTTCTAAAGATGAGAGTTTAATAGAGGCCTTTAACAAAGGCCTGGACATACATAATCATACCGCTTCACTGATATTCGCGGTAGACCCCAAAGATGTCACTTCTCAAATGAGGGCTATTGCCAAAACAGTCAATTTTGGAATAAACTACGGGATGAGCCCTTACGGACTCTCAAAATCTCTGGGTATTGAGATTGAAAAAGCAGAGGAATTTATCAGTTCTTATTTTGCCAGATATCCTAAAGTAAAAGACTATATGACTTCTCAGATTAAAAAGGCCCGACAAACGGGATTTGTAACTACTATTCTTAATCGCAGGCGCTATATCCCGGGAATGGATAGTTCCAATAGATCGATCAGGGAATTTGCTGAAAGGACGGCTGTAAATACTCCTGTTCAGGGAACAGCCGCTGATTTGATTAAAGTGGCTATGATCGAGATTGATAACGCGCTGGCTGAAAGAGGATTATCGGCTAAAATGATCTTGCAGGTTCATGATGAATTGGTTTTTGAAGCCCCCAAAGATGAATTGAAAAAAATTGAGGAACTGGTAAAAGAAAAGATGGAAGGGGTAATCTCGCTTAAGATTCCGATCAAGGTGAAAATAAAGACCGGGAAGAATTGGTTCGAGGCATAAAAGCTATTGTTAAATTGCTAAATGGCTAAATTGTTAGATTGATACCTAAAGCGCTTTTTAATTTAGCAATTTAACAATTTAACAATAAAAAGAGGTAGTTAAAAATGATGGTCGTTGGTCTTACAGGCAGTTTGGGCACGGGGAAGACTACAGCGGCAAAAATGTTTGCAGGTCTTGGCGCAAAGGTGCTGGATGCGGATAAAATAGCCCATGGTCTTATTCAGCCGGATACAAAAGCATGGGAACAGATCGTTGTTTTGTTTGGCAGGAATATTTTAAATAAAAATCAGACTATCAGCCGGGGAAAATTAGGAAGCATAGTCTTTAATAATAAAAGATATTTAAAAAAATTAGAGAGCATAATTCATCCTTTGGTTATCCGAAAAATAACAAAGAGTCTTGAGCGGATCAGCCATAAAAGAAAAATCAAAGTGGTGGTGATCGATGCGCCGTTGCTGATCGAGGCAGGACTAAAGAAAAAAGTAGATAAGTTAATAGCGGTTAAGCTGGATCAAAAAAGCCAGATAACCAGGTCATTAAAGAAGCCTAACTTATCACAACGCCAGATCCTGAAAAGGATCGCTTTACAAATCCCATTGTCTAAAAAGATAACAATGGCCGATTATGTTATAGATAATAATAAAGGCTTGAAGAATACCGCGAGCCAGGTAAAGAAAATTTGGGAGGAAATAAAAAATGGCTGAAGTGCAGGAAATAAAAATGGATATCGGAAATTTAAAAGAGATGAAGATCACGAAATTAAGTAAATTAGGACGACAGTTGAAGCTGAACGGCGTTAGCAGCCTAAAGAAGCAGGATCTTATATTCAAGATTTTGCAGGCGCAGGCTGAAAAGAGCGGCCTTATGTTCGGAGAGGGAGTGCTGGAGGTATTACCGGACGGATTCGGGTTTTTAAGAAGCCCCAACTATAATTATTTTCCCTGTCCGGATGATATCTATATATCTCCTTCTCAAATCAGAAGGTTTAGCCTCAAGACCGGGGATACCGTCAGTGGACAGATCAGGCCGCCCAAAGAGGGAGAAAGATACTTTGCTTTGCTTAAGGTAGAAGCAGTGAATCTGGAAGAACCGGAAGCAGCCAGGGATAAAACCCTGTTTGATAATTTGACCCCTCTTTATCCTCAGGAACGCTATCTGCTGGAGACTTTACCTGAGAAGATTTCGATGAGGGTGATGGACCTGATTACTCCTGTGGGCAAGGGCCAAAGAGGCTTGATAGTAGCGCCTCCTTATAGTGGCAAGACCGTGCTGCTGCAGAAGTTTGCTAATTCCATTACCATTAGTTATCCGGAGACAATCTTAATAGTATTGTTGATCGATGAGCGGCCGGAAGAGGTTACTGATATGCAGCGTTCGGTTAAAGGAGAAGTGATAAGCTCAACATTCGATGAGTCGCCCGAACGTCATATTCAAGTGGCAGAAATGGTTCTCGAAAAGGCCAAAAGACTGGTTGAGCACAAAAAGCACGTGGTCATCCTTCTGGACTCTATTACCCGCCTGGCCAGAGCTTACAATTCCGTTATTCCTCATAGCGGAAAGGTGCTTTCCGGGGGCATAGATTCAAATGCCCTGCAAAAGCCAAAGAGATTTTTTGGATCTGCCAGGAATATCGAAGAGGGCGGCAGTTTAACGATAATCGCTACAGCCCTGGTAGACACGGGCAGCCGGATGGATGAGGTTATTTTTGAGGAATTTAAAGGCACGGGAAATATGGAATTGCAGTTAGACAGAAATATATTTCAGAGAAGAATTTATCCGTCTATCGATGTCAAAAGATCTAATACCCGCAGGGAAGAGTTACTGCTCGACCCGGAAGAATTAAGTAAAATGTGGATTTTAAGGAAAGTCTTAAACGAAGTATCCAGCGTAGAGGCCATGGAGCTTTTGGTCAAAAGGCTGAAAAAGTCAAAAACCAATGCTGAATTTTTGATGAGCATGGATCAGAAATAAACTGTTAAACTGCTAAACTGTTAAACGGTTATAACAATTTAACCATTTAACAGTTTAACCATTTGGCAATTTAGCAATATAAAAGGAGGCTGTATAATGAAAAAAGGCATTCACCCGCAGTACAAAGAAACCACAATAACCTGTGCCTGTGGAGAGGTTATTCACACTTGTTCTACCAAGCAAAATATCAAAGTAGAGATATGCAGCAAATGTCATCCGTTCTTTACCGGCAAACAGAAACTGATGGATTCTGCCGGGAGAGTCGAGAAATTTAGGAAGAGATACGGAAAAAAGTAATAGCATGGATAAGAAAACGGCCGAGAAATTAGATTCAATTTTAGAGCGTAACGAAGAATTGCAAAGTTTACTTGCCGATTCCCAGGTAATAGCCCGGCGGACCGAATATCAGAAATATGCCAAAGAACTGGCCGGCATTTCTAAAATCGCAAACAAATATAAAGAGTATAAAAAATTATCCGAGGAACTTCAAAAGATAAAAGAGCTTGTTCATAAAAATGACCAGGAAAAAGATTTTTTAGAACTGGCTGAAGAAGAATTTAGCAAGTTGAAAAAAGATGAAAAACACTGCCGGCAGGAGTTGGAAGAGATGTTGTACCCGCAGCCATTGGAGCTGGATAGAGATATAATCGTTGAGATCAGAGCGGGTACCGGAGGAGAAGAGGCAGCGCTTTTTGTAGCAAATCTATTCAGGATGTATAGCCGTTTTGCCCAGCTTCAAGGATGGAAGGTTGAAACCATGGACACCAGTCCTACCGGGATAGGCGGATTGAAAGAGATTGTTTTCTCAATAAAAGGAAAGGGAGTTTTTCAAAAATTCAAGTATGAAAGCGGCACCCATCGGGTTCAGCGCGTGCCGGCTACCGAAGCCGGAGGGCGCATCCATACTTCGGCCGCTACTGTTTATGTAATGCCCGAGGCCAAAGAAGTGGATATTCATATCAAACCTGAAGATCTGCGGATAGATGTTTTTAGGTCTTCGGGGAGTGGAGGCCAGCATGTAAATGTTACTGACTCTGCTGTTCGCATTACCCATCTTCCGACCGGGACAGTAGTCAGTTGCCAGGATGAAAGGTCTCAATATAAAAATAAAATCAAAGCGATGCGGGTCCTTCGCGCCAGGATTTTAGACAAAGAAAGAAGAGAGCAGCAGGAAAAGATCTCCCGGCAGAGGAAACTTTCAGTGGGCACAGGGGATCGCAGCCAAAAGATAAGGACATATAATTTCCCCGGCCAGAGGGTTACCGACCACCGGTTTGGCCTGACCTTACACAGTTTGGATAATATTTTGAACGGAGACCTTAACGAATTGATTGCCAGCCTGGCTGCCGGAGAAAAAGAGCTGCGAAATGAAGAGTGAATTATTAAACAGAGAAGATGAACCGTTGCAATATTTAATGGGGTCGTCGGAATTTATGGGCCTGGAGTTTAAAGTTAACCGGAATACCTTTATCCCCAGGCCGGAAACAGAGATTTTGGTGGAAACGATTTTGGGGTTAATCATTGGCCGGGGACACGGTTCTTATCTCCTTGACATTGGCACAGGTTGTGGTAATATAGCACTTACTTTAGCTAAATTTATGCCTGGTTTAAGGGTTTTGGCAACGGATATATCAGAATCTGCGCTTAAGACCGCCGGGTTAAATGCAAAAATACATAACGTAGATAAAGCATATTTTTTAAATATGGACATATTTAAAGGCTTATCTGCGGGGACGAACTTTAAGGCAATAGTTTCAAACCCGCCTTATGTTGCCGATAAGGACTTAATGTCTTTGCCGCCGGTGGTTAAACATGAGCCGTTAGCAGCCTTGGACGGTGGAAAAGACGGCCTTTTTTTCTTAAATAAAATAATAGAGGGGGCGCCGCGATACCTAACGAAAGACGGCTGGCTGGCTTTGGAAGTGGGGTATGATCAGGCCGGCAGGGTCGGTGAGAAAATTTCTTCTTCGGGTGAATTTAATGATCTTAGGATTATCAAAGACTACAGCGGTATTGACAGAGTGATTATAGCGAAAAAATCATAAAATACAGATAAACACAGATGTAATCCGTGTTAATCTGTGCACAGGAAAAATTAACAGGACTAATAAATGGAAGAGATTGTTATTAAAGGTGGCCAGAGGCTTAGGGGCACGGTAAAGATCTCAGGCGCTAAAAACTCTGCTCTCCCGATATTAGCGGCTACTTTGCTTACTGATGAGACCTCTGTGATTGAAAATATCCCTCACCTGAAGGATATTACCACCATGATCAAGATCCTTAAGTCATTAGGAGTTAAGGTAAGTTTCGATAAAGGCCGGGTAACCGTCAACCCCGGGCGTTTTAAATCTTACGAGGCGCCTTATAAGTTTGTTTCTACCATGCGTGCCTCCATTTGCGTCCTGGGGCCGCTGCTTGCCCGTTTAGGAAAGGCGCGAGTTTCGCTTCCCGGGGGTTGTGTTATTGGATTGCGGCCGGTCGATCTTCATCTTAAAGGGCTGGCAGCATTAGGCGCTGATATAGATATTCGGCATGGTTATGTCATAGCTAAGGTAAAAAGATTAACCGGCAGCGATAACATTTATCTGGGTGGTCATTTTGGCTCGTCGGTCTTAGCTACTGCTAATGTTATGATGGCCGCTGCTTTAGCCCGGGGCAGGACGATAATCGAAGATGCAGCTTGTGAACCGGAGATAACCGATCTGGCTAATTTTTTAAATAAAATGGGCGCAAAAATAAAAGGCGTCGGTAGCCATATGATTGTCATAGAAGGCGTAAAAAGATTAAAAGGGGCCAGGCATACTATTATACCCGATCGGGTTGAAACCGGAACCTATATGATAGCAGCAGCTATCACCGGCGGAGATGTTAATATAATTAATGCTAGGTTAAGGCATGTCAACGCAATAGTAGACAGGCTCGAACAGGCGAATGTAGAGATAAACAGATTAAGTAACGGCATAAGGGTGAGGGCGAGAGGGCCGCTCAGGCCTGTCGACGTTACTACTCTGCCTTACCCGGGTTTTCCTACCGATACGCAGGCCCAGATGATGGCCTTGATGAGCGTGACCGATGGAATAAGCGTTATAACCGAGAAGGTTTTTCCAGCGAGATTTTTACATGTTAGTGAATTGAACCGGATGGGTTCCAATGTATACCTTGAAGGTTCCAGCGCTATCATTAATGGGGTAAAAAAGTTAAGCGGGGCGTCAGTAATGGCTTCTGATCTCAGAGCCAGCGCTGCTTTGGTCCTGGCCGGTTTGGTAGCTGGAGGGCAAACAACAGTTTCCAGGGTCTATCATCTGGACAGGGGTTATGAGATGATAGAAGCAAAGTTACAGGCGTTAGGAGCGAAAGTAAAAAGGATTAAAAAATAAGGAGTGAGAAAATGTCAGTTGTTATCAGATTAAAAAGGATGGGTACCACCAAGAGACCTCATTATAAAATTGTGGTCTGTGACAGGCGTAAACCCCGCGATGGCAGGTCAATAGAAGATATCGGCTATTACAACCCCACCAAGAATCCGCCGTTGCTGGAAGTTAATAAAGAAAAGGCTGTTTACTGGCTGGGGAAAGGCGCCCAGGCTTCCGAGACGGTAGCCAGTATATTTAAGAAGAAGAAAATATCTAAACCCGCATGAGCCTGCGATTGCAGATAGATATCTTGACCCTTTTTCCAAAGATATTTAGCGGTCCGCTGACCGAATCTATTGTCGGGCGGGCCGTAAAGAAGGGTTTGGTCAAAATAACTTTGTACAATCTCAGGGATTTTACGAAAAATAAACATAAAGTTTGTGATGATAAGCCTTATGGCGGCGGGCCGGGTATGGTGATGAAACCGGAGCCCATATTTGAGGCAGTAGAGAAGATAAAAAAATCAAAAGCTAAAAATAAAAAATTGAAAATAGTTCTTTTGACACCTCAAGGTGAAAAATTAAACCAGAGATTAGCGGAAAAATTTTCCCGGTGCAGGCACCTTGTGCTTATTTGCGGGCATTACGAAGGAATTGATGAACGGGTAAGAAAACATTTGGCCACCGATGAAATTTCTATCGGAGACTATGTTACTACCGGCGGTGAACTGCCGGCGATGATCTTTATTGATAGTATGGTGCGTCTTATACCTTCTGTTTTGGGAAATAAAAATTCTTCTCTATTGGAATCTTTCCAAGGGGCACTGCTGGATTACCCGCAATATACACGGCCGGCTGTATTTAGAAATATGGAAGTGCCCAAAGAACTTTTAAACGGTAATCACGCAGTTATTTTAAAATGGAGGCATGAACAGGCGCTCAAGAGGACAAAGAATAAAAGGCCGGATTTGCTTAAGAGGAGAATTCGAAATGAATAAGATTAAAGAGCTTGAAAAACAATGGCTTAAAAAAGATGTCCCGGTATTTAACGTGGGGAATACGGTCAGGGTTTACGTAAAGGTAGTAGAAGGAGATAAGGTCCGCTCTCAGGCTTTTGAGGGAACAGTTATCGCCAAGAAAGGTTCGGGATTACGGCAAACCTTTACTGTCCGAAGGGTTTCTTACGGTGAAGGAGTAGAAAGGATATTCCATGCCCATTCGCCCAACGTGGAAAAGGTAACAGTAACCAAGAAAACAAAGGTAAAAAGGGCGAAGTTATATTACCTGAGGAAAAACAGGTGAAGTGTCAGAGTATCAGAGTGTCAGAGAGTCAGAGAGTCAGAGAGTCAGAGAGTCAAAGTAAAAACTCTGACACTAGCGAACGAAGTCCCCGAAGGGGGCGAAGTGAGCGATGACACTTTGACACTATGACACTTTTTAAGATGCAATATTACGAGAAAAAGGTTAAAAAAATGGGGTATCGTCTGATAGCCGGGGTGGATGAAGCCGGCAGAGGGCCTCTGGCCGGTCCGGTAGTAGCCAGTGCAGTTATTTTGCGTAAAACTATTAAAGGAATAAATGACTCAAAGAAATTATCTCCCGCTAAGCGCTATCGCCTTTTTTTGAAAATTATATCTACCTCGATAGTAGGTATCAGTGTTGTAAATGAAAGAATAATAGACAGGATCAATATTCTTAATGCCACTCTTAAGGCCATGGAAAAAGCCATATTTAATTTGACCGTAGCGCCGGATTATCTTTTGATTGACGGTCCTTCAGCTCCGCTAACTCCTTATCCGGCGCTACGGTTGATAAAGGGCGACCAAAAGAGCTGTTCGATTGCTGCCGCCTCTATCGTGGCCAAGGTAATAAGGGACAAGATTATGATGCTCTTTGATAAGTCTTATCCCCAATATGGGTTTTGTTTCCATAAAGGATATCCTACCAGACGACACATAACTTCTCTAAATAAATATGGCCCTTCTCCAATTCACAGGTATAGCTTTCGGCCGGTTAAGGAGTTGAAATATGATTGATGTTTTCATTCAGATAAGCAGGAATGGAGTTTTTTTAATTACCATGGCGGCCTGGTTTACGGCCCAGGCGATTAAAATAATTATTGGCGTAAAAAGGGAGAAAAGATTTAATTTTAAATGGATCTTTGAGCCCGGAGGAATGCCCAGCGCTCACACCGCTACCGTGTCTGCCCTGGCTACTTCCGTTGGTTTTTATTTTGGTTTTGATACAGGCCTTTTCGCGGTAACCTTTATTTTTGCGGTAATGATTATGTTTGATGCTGCGGGTTTAAGAAGGTCGGTAGGGCAACAAGCGGGCATTTTAAACAGAATGGTCAACGATATTTATATGAAGAAAAAAATAGAGGATGAAAAATTAAGAGAATTGTTAGGTCATACACCGATAGAGGTTATAGCTGGCGCAGTGCTGGGAGTTTCAATGGCTGTATTTTTGGTCGGGAGAATAGAAGGAGGATTATTTTGAAAAAACCAGCTTTGTTCGCAATAGGCGTCATACTGATTGTGGCTTTGGCAGGAGGCGTTCGATTGGCCAAGTTTAAAAAACCGGCCGGACAAGGCCGCGTAAGCCCGGCTGCTGCGGATGAATTGATCTATAAGAAGGCATTAAAATCAGCCAGTCAAGACAAACAAGAAGAATCCTTGTCTTACTGGAGAGATTTAGTGGATGAATTTCCGAAGTCGAAGTATGCCGGCGAAGCGTTATTTAATATTGGTAATGTCCGTTTAAAAGAAGGAAATCTTTTAGGGGCGGAAAAAACCTATCAGAGAATTATCCGGGATTATCCCAATAGCGAATCTGTAAAAAAAGTTCAGCAGGCTTTATGGCAGACAAAAATCAATATTCTATTTTCTCCTATTAAGACTGCCGATAGCCGGGTCTATGAAGTGAAAGACGGGGATGTGCTGGAGAATATTGCCAAAAAATTTAATACTACCGTTGAGTTGATAAAGAAAAGCAACCGGCTTACCGGCGATTTTATCCGCCGGGGACAGCGGCTGAAGATTTCAGTTTCAGAATTTAACGTAATTGTAGATAAGTCTCTCAACGCCCTTACGTTAAAAACAAATCAAGAGGTTGTCAAGGTATATACGGTTTCGACCGGCAGCCCGATCAGCCCAACGCCAGTCGGTACTTTTTCTATTATAACTAAACTGATTGATCCTTCCTGGAGGAATTTGTCTTCCGATAACCCGAAAAACATTTTAGGAAGCAGGTGGATGGGGTTCGCCGAACCGTATAGAGAGTATGGGATCCACGGCACAACCCAGCCCGAATCTATGGGAAAAAATATTACCAAGGGATGCGTTAGGATGTTAAATCAGGATGTAGAAGAACTGTATGCTATTCTGCCTTTGGGGGCCAAGGTGGTGATTATAGAATGACAATAGAGAAAAACGGATTGGATTTTGAAAAACCGATTTTGGAACTGGAAAAAAAGATAGCTGAGCTTAAAAGCCTTGCCTCTGAGGAAAGTATTGATTTTTCTTCCGAAATAGATAAATTAGAGAAAAAGTTAAAAAAAGTAAAAAAAGAAATATTTAATAATTTAACTCCCTGGCAAAGGGTTCAAGTTGCCCGTCATCCCCAAAGGCCTTATGCCTTAAATTATATTAATCTGATAATGAATGATTTTGTTGAGCTTCATGGCGACCGGACCTTTGGCGATGACCCGGCTGTTATCAGCGGCCCGGCCAGGCTGGATAACCAAAAATTAATGGTGATTGGACATCAAAAGGGCAGGGGGACAAAAGAAAGGCTGCGAAGAAATTTCGGCTGTACTCATCCCGAAGGGTATAGAAAAGCAATAAGACTGATGAAATTAGCCGAGAAATTTAATTTGCCGATAATCAGCTTTATTGATACACCGGGAGCTTATCCCGGGATAGGCGCTGAAGAAAGAGGCCAGGCAGGGGCTATTGCTTATAATTTAAAAGAGATGGCCGGATTAGCTGTCCCGGTTATCGTTGTGGTGATTGGAGAAGGAGGCAGCGGGGGTGCCCTGGGTATTGGCATAGGAAATAAGGTGTGTATTTTAGAAAATGCTTATTATTCTGTTATTTCACCTGAAGGGTGTGCAGCTATTCTCTGGAAAGATCGAACCAGAGCGCTTGAAGCAGCCGAGGCGTTAAAATTGACAGCCCAGGATTTATTACGGTTAGGTATTGTTGATGAAGTAATACCAGAGCCATTAGGCGGTGCGCATCGGGATCATGAACAGATGGCAAGGTCGCTTAAAACGGTCATCGTAAAACAACTAAAAGAACTTTCCCGGTTTTCTAAAAAAGAATTAATTCATCAACGATATGAGAAATTTAGAAAAATGGGGATTTTTGAGTCTGAATGATCGAGTTCTGGTTGAAACCAGGACATGTTATCTAAAAATTAAAAGTGGACAGTTTAAAGTTTAAAACTGCACACTCCCCAAGTCCTTAATTTTGTTCTTTTTAAGATAGGTGTCATCCTGAGGGAGCGTAAGCGACCGAAGGATCTCCCATAAAACCGTGTTTTCTGAGATTCTTCGGCCTTCGGCCTCAGAATGACCTTTTTAGCGTTATTATTTTT
>JAYELI010000027.1 GCA_034717435.1 Candidatus Omnitrophota bacterium | reverse complement strand
ATTCCCGAAGGGCGACCGAAGGATCTCCCATAAAACCGTGTTTTCTGAGATTCTTCGGCCTTCGGCCTCAGAATGACCTTTTTAGCGTTATTATTTTTAATTTCGGTTAAGGTGTGCACTTTTAAAATTTAAATCGCTCTAAAACTGTGCACTTTTAATTTTTAAATAACACGTTATAGTTTTTTAGTTGACAAGCAAAAAAGATTAATGTATACTTATTTTTGTAGTAAATAATAAGGGAGTAAGCATCTTAGTCCGTAAGGCAAAGAAACACTCGCCTTACGGCTTTTTTTGCTCCAAATCATTTGCTATAATTTTAGCGAAAGGAGGATAAGTAAGTAATGCCAAAAGGAAAAGTAAAATGGTTCAGCAACCAGAAAGGTTATGGATTTATTACTCCTGAATCAGGTAACGATGTATTCGTGCATCACAGCGCGATTCAGGGTGAAGGCTATAAAACGCTGGACGAAGGCCAGGAAGTCGAGTTTGAAATCGAACAAGGATCCAAAGGCGAACAAGCTGTAAACGTAGTAAAAGCATGACCAAGAAATAAACGAGGCCCGGTATCTACAGCCGGGCCTCGTTTATCCTTTTCTATATTCACCTTCCAGTGTTAACATTTATTAACCTTTAAATTATGAACATCGGAATACCCAGAGAAATAGCTGCTAAAGGTAAAGAAATAAGGGCCATCCTTCTGCCGCGCGAAGTCAAAAAGATAGTTGATGCCGGCCACAGGGTTCTGGTAGAAAAAGACCTGGGAGCAAGGATCCATGCCGGCAACCCGGCATACGCGCAGAGCGGGGCAGTAATCACCAAAAACAGGCAAAATATCTTCCGGCAGGACATAGTGGTCAAATTAAAACCGCCCCTGCCCCGGGAGTTCAACATGCTGCGGAATAACATCTTATTCTCTATGCTGCATGCCGAACAGAATCCGCAGTATATCAGAATGTTGAAAAAAAACAATTGCCTGGCTATAGCTATGGAACTTATAAAAAACGGGGCGGGCCAGCGCCTGATCCATTGCACAGACATGGCCGGCGAACAGGGAATGTTGATGGCTTTTCACCTTGCCAAGAAAATCCCCGCTGAATGCAGCGTCCTGACCTTGGGCTACGGAGATATTTCCAGCGGCGCCTTGAAAGTAGCATTTGGCCTCGGAGCAAAAGTGAAAATATTAAGGAGATCGGAATATAAATATATCAAGCATTTCGTAAGGAATAAAGATATAATATTAAACGGCATTTCCTGGCCTAAAGAAAAAAGGGATAAAAAACACTACCTGATTACCAGGGACATGCTCTCCCTGATGAATAAGGCGGGCCTGGTCTTAGATTTATCAGTAGATTATCCCAATCCGATCGAAACCTGCCGGCCTACATTAATCGACAAGCCGGCCTATGTTGTAAACGGCATAACCCACCTAAGCATATTTGGCTATCCAGGACTTGCTCCTATATCCAGCGCAAAGAAATATTCTCAACAGGTTTTACCCATCCTGCTTAAGATCGCCTCCGTTCCTGTTGATAGATTTCCTCCTTATATAAAGCAGGCAGTCATAAAGCCTAATTTCTTATGAAAAAAACTCTCTTGATTATCGGCGATAGAAAAACCAAAAGAGGCAAATTGGATCCTTCACTTAAACAGTTTATTAAACACGCCGAAAAACCAAACGCTAAAAGAAATTTTAACCTGAAAGTTATTGCCTACCAAAATGTCCTGACCGGCAAGCTTCCCGAAATAAACGAAAAATACTTAATAATAATGTTGTTTTTCCCTTTTGAACATTGGAACAAACAAATAGAGGTTTACGACCAGGACAAAAGAGCCTATGGCGACCAGAAGTTCGGCAGTCAGTTCAGCAAGTTTTTTATCGCAGTGGAAAAAATATTAACCAAAAAATACCGCAATAAAAAAATCAGATACGTTAACCCTCCTCAAAGTTGTATTTTAGACAGGGATAAGGCAAAAACCAAAAGCCTGCTTTTAAAAAATAACATTCCGGTCCCTAACGCCTTCGCTGTCAGCAATCCCCGGGCAATAGAAGATCTTATAAAAGAAGGAAAATCTCTCTATCTCAAGCCAAGATTCGGCGCCATGGGTAAAGGAATAACTTATGTATCCGGCCGCCAGGTCGTGACAAATTTTTTATTCAGGCAGGACCGGATCATCAGCCGCCCCTATGATTACAACTGGAGGTTTTCGCGCATCAGCAATAAAAAAAGGTTTTTAAAGAAGCTTCTTTCCAAAGATGTGATCTGCGAAGAAGCAATAGAGCCCGCAACCCACGAAGGCAGAAGGTTTGATTTTCGTATTTATACCATCTACGGCCGGACGCCTTATTTCTACGCAAAATCCGTCGGGGAAAATTCGATAGTCACCAACTGGTCACAGGGAGGAAGGATCGAAAAAAAGAAGTCCTTTTACCAGCACATTCCCAAAAGTAAAATAAGACTGATGTTGTCTCTGGCTAAAAAGACCGCGCGGACTCTGGGATTAAACTATGCGGGTGTGGATATTTTATTTTCAAAGGGATTTGAAAAAATATATGTCCTGGAAGCCCATTCCTTCCCGGCCCATGAAAAAGGTTTTAATCTGACAAAGTTCCTCTCGGAAAAGATCTGACCACACTGAATTTTATTCTATCCCGCAAGCGCAGATAAACCGGCCAATCCTTTTTTCAAACTCTTGCTCAGACATTAAAAACGCATCATTATGACTGCCGCGCATCTGATAAAATTCCTTGGGCCCGGCTGCCTGCTTAAACAGCCTTTGGCCGTACTCAAACGGTACAATCTCATCATCAATGCTGTGGATTATCAGCTTGGGCACAGTAAGTTCTTTGATTTTGGAAACATTATCATACCTCATCGTAATTATATGCTTAATGGGAAGATAAGGATACATCAGTTTGCCCATTTCCAGGGCAGAAGTAAACGCGCTTTCTGAGATCAATGCGCGGGGCTTGACTTTTAAAGCTAAATCAATGGCAACTGCCGCGCCTAAAGATTTTCCATAAATTACGATTTTTTTATGAGCTATATCATTTCTGGAAATTAAATAATCGTATGCCGCCCGAGCATCCAGATATGTTCCCTGTTCGGAAGGCCAGCCCCTGCTCCTGCCGAAACCCCGATAATCAAATATCAGCATATTGAGGTTTAAGCGGTTAAATATCCTGATTATCTCCAGGCGGTGGCTGATATTGCCGGCATTGCCATGGCAGAATAAGACTGTGGCTCTTGGCCGGGCGGCGGGGATAAACCAGGCGTTTATTTTCCGGCCATCGCTGGTTTCAAAATAAATATCTTCGTAATCCAGTCCGATAGAATCGGGCGTAGATTTTATTTCCCCTGCAGGAAAAAACGCATTATGCCTCTCAAACCAGCGGCAGTAAAGGATAACTAACAGAGCTATAACTATTGCCGTTAAAATGTAATTCATTATGTTTCTCACCGGCATCAATACATCTCCTTATCCCGGAGGCCAGTTCAGCTTTCTGCCTCCCAAAAGATGGAGATGAATATGAAAAACAGCCTGTCCGGCGTCAGGGCCGCAGTTAAGCACTAATCTGTAGCCGCCTTGATCTATCTTATTACTCCGGGCTAATCTGTTAGCTGTCAGAACCAGGTTTGAGACTATGAGTTTGTTTTCTTCGCTTAGATCCGATATCTTTTCAATGTGCCGGCGGGGAATGACCAAAATATGGACCGGCGCCTGGGGATTGATGTCTTTAAACGCCACGACTTGTTCATCCCTGTAGACTATCTCGCTTTTTATCGTTCCATCGATTACTTTGCAAAAAAGACAATCTTTGTTCACTCTGCCCCCTTTCCTTTTTTTTTAAAACATCAATTGCCTGGAAATCTCAAAATATACTATCAGGGTCGTGGCATCAACCAGGGTAGTAATAAACGGGCTGGCTGCCACTGCCGGGTCAAACCCCAAACGCTTAAAAATAAGGGGCAATGTCGCGCCTACCATGGTAGCTACAGTAACCACCGTCAGCATGGAAAGCCCAACCGTCAGGCCCAGGAGCGGATCAAATCCCTCAAGTAAAAAAGCGGCAAAATAACCGCTTATCCCGACTAAAGAGCCCATCAAAAATCCTACGGCTATCTCCTTGCGAACCACCTTAAATATCTCCCCGGTCTTTACCTCTCCGATAGCCAGGCCTCTTACGATCAGGCACAAAGACTGTTGTCCGGCATTACCGGCTGAATCCATCAGCATCGGCAGGAACGCGGCCAGCACGATCAGCTGCTGCAGCATATAAGAATATCCCTTAAGCAGTCTTCCGGAGACAAACGCGCCGATTAAAAGAAGAATAAACAGCCAGACTACCCGCCGCTTAACCAGGTTGAAAATAGAAGCCTGGGCATAATTTATCTGGGCTGCTTCTTCCGCCCCGGCGATTTTACCCATTCCATAGATATCCTCGGTAGCCTCCCGGTGAATAACATCCACCACATCATCCACGGTAATAATCCCGACAAGACGATTCTGCCTGTCTACCACCGGCATATCCAGAAGGTCGTATTTGGTGAACATTTTGGCTACCTCTTCTACATCCGTATTTACCCCTACCTTGATCAGGTCCGCGTTAGTTGTGATATCGCGGATAAGAATATCAGGGGGAGCGGTAATCAAGATCTGGAGTGTCACGCCTCCGGCTAATTTATGGGTTTCATCGGTAACATATACTGAATAAATATTGCGGGTCTGGCCTGCCTTAAGCCCCTGTTGGAGGTGAATAATCGCCCGGCGGGCAGTCATCTCTTTTTTAAGCTCTACAAACTCGGTAGTCATCTGGCTACCGGCTGTGTCCTCTTTATAGGCAAGTAGTTTTCTTACATCCTTTACCTCTTCTTCCTTCATCAATGAGAAGAACTTCTTTATCTGCCAGGGAGGTAAATCATTAAATAGCTCTGTGCGTTCATCAGGCGCCATCTCATTCAAAATCTGAGCTACTTCATCACTCTCCAGGTTGCTTAAGAGATAGGACTGTTCTTTGAATGAAAGATGTTCAAAAACCTCTCTGGCCTTTTTAAAGGTCAGGAGCTTAAACAGCAATATTCTTTCCTGCGGGTCAAGATATTTGAAGCCCTCGGCTAAATCCATGGAGTGTATCTGTTTGAGCAGGTTTTTCAAAGAAGAAAAATCCTTGCACTGCAGCAGCTCCTGGACTTCGGGCAAGAAAAGGGCGAATATATCGAAAGTTGACTTGGACCGATTGTAGCTGGTTATCCTATTCATTCCTGCCTCCGGTAAAACTCCGGTTTATTATACCCTTTAAAATAAGAAATGACAACCCTCTTTTGCTTAAATAAGCTCATAGCTGACAGCTCATAGTCAGTGAGCCGGAAGACGAGGAACAAGCTTGGGTTACCGCCGCGCATCCGTGTGAATCCGTAACAAAATCCGCGTGTATCCGTGTCTTATATAAAATATCTTACTTTATCTTAAAGAATAGTGTAAAATAGGGAATAAACCGGGAAGTCACAGTGTCTAATCTATGGAAATCGGAATGGAAGACGCCAAACTAATAGAAATGTTTATCTCCGGAAACCAAAGGGGATTTGAAATGCTGGTTAAGAAGCATCAGAACCGGGTAAATAACATCGTATATTCGCTGACCGGTAGTATTGACAGCGCTGATGACATCAGCCAGGAAGTGTTTATCAAAATATATAAAAATCTTTCTTCGTTCAGAAAAAAAGCGAAATTTTCAACCTGGCTATACCGCATCACGGTAAACACGGTTTATACTTACCTAAAGAAGCAAAAAAGATACATCCCTCTGGATCTCGGCCGGATCCCGGATGTTTCCGGCAATATAGCGTCAAACGGTTTAGGCTGCAGAGAAAAACAGCGACTATTAAAAAGAGCGATAGAACAATTGCCGTTTAATTACCGCAGTGTTGTCATACTGAAAGATATTGAAGGCCTTTCTTACAAGAATATTGCTAAAAGTTTGGGATGCCGTATCGGAACTGTTGAATCAAGGTTGTTCAGGGCACGGCGCTTGTTGAAAAAAATGCTCGTGGAGGATAAAAATGAATTGTCAAAAAGTAAAAAAGATCCTGGGCAGGTATCTGGACAAAGAATTAACCGACCAGCGGATCATTGGCCTGCTTAAAGAACATCTTGACCAGTGCGCTAGCTGCAGCCGGGAGCTGGACTCTTTGATCCTGATAAAAAATCTTATCCTGCGAAAAGAGGCCTTACCCGCCGGGGAAGATTTTTGGCTCAGGCTTAAAAACCGGCCGGAGATAAATCCCGCTCCTTCAGCCGTGCAGTGGGTAAGCCAAGCCGGAGAAATGGCCAGAAGAGTAATCCCCGCTCCAATAGCGATTATGGTCTTGATCATCGCATTGCTGTTCGGAAAGGCCAACGGCTCAGATTATCTCAACGAGTATATATTCGAAGACCTGGGCTATCAAGAGATAGCCATGTTAGAGGAAGACTTTGATTTTACCAGCTGGCTGGTTAACAATGGATCATAAAATTCAAGGAGGTGCGTTAAAGTGAAAAAAGCAGCTATTTACATAGCAATCTTGGCGGTAAGCTGCGCAGGTTTAGGAACAGCTGCGGGAGTTGCGATGGAAAAAAGATACACCGCTAAACATCTCCCTCAGATAGTAAGGTCGCATTTTGCGAGAGAATACCGGCCGTTCGGCAGAGGGCAGGCAGACCGGCACCCGCAGAGGAAAGGCAGAAAATCAAAAAACGCTTCCCGGAAAGGACCCGGGATTTTAGGCCGGCTCAGCAAACAATTGGACCTATCCGAAGAACAGCAACAACAGATCAAGACGATATTGGAACAAGCCAGGCAAAACGCAAAAGAAACCAGCAAAGCATTCAAAAACCGCCTCAGGCAGATAAAAAAAGAGAGCAGCTCTGAAATTTCAAGTCTCCTCAGCCCTGAACAAAAGGAAAAATTTGAGGAACTGTCGGCGCAGGCTCAAAGAAAAAGACAAGAACGGCAGAAAAAACATAAAAGACACCGAGGAGTTGAAGAAAGACAGTAAAAAATCAAGGATTGATCAGGTTATTATGTTCAGGACCTCGTCATGAATCAAACCATTGGAAGCAATATATCCTGACGACTTAATGTTCCATTTCCCGCCTCTTAAATCCGTTGCCCTGCCCCCTGCCTCTTCTACCAATAACAGGCCGGCGGCAAAGTCCCAGGGCTTATCGCTGAATTCTATTTCCAGATCCACTTTGCCTTCAGCGAGATAAGAAAGACTGCGGGCAGTAGACCCCAGCATCCTGATATTAAAAACCTTATCAGCGATCTTGCCCAAAGATTCAATCATCAGCTTTTTATTATAACGGATAGTGCTGTCATAAAGCATGGTAACCTGATTTAAAGGCCTTTTAGAAACCTCCATTCTCCTGTCATTACAATAAGCGCCTTTGCCTTTTTCAGCAAAATAAAATTCTCCGGCCAAAGGCATATATACAGCCCCTAAGACAACCTCATTCTTAAACTCTACAGCAATGGATGTCCCAAAAATGGGTATTTTTTTGATATAGTTGTGCGTCCCATCCAGAGGGTCGATCACCCATCTGAACCCTTCAGCCAAAGCAACAGCCCATGGATCAGAACCAACAGCCTCATCTTCCTCGGAAAGAATGTCATCTTCGGGAAAATTCTTCTTGATCAACTCAAGAATCTTTTTTTCGGCCTGGATATCAATATCAGTTACCAAACTCCAATCCTCCTTGTTTTTAACCGTAAGGGGCCTGCCAAAATTATCCCCGAGTATCGCACCTGCCTGCCTGGCCATTTTAATCAACAACTCTTTCCTGCCCCCAAGATCAAGCGCCATCTTTAGAATTCTCCTTTCCTGCTTCGCTTCCCGAATATCCCTGTTCCCACCCTTATTATATTTGCCCCTTCTTCTACAGCAACCTGATAAGAACCGGTCATTCCCATAGAAAGATACTTCATCTCAATCCCGGCTAAATCAAGGATTTTGATCTCCTGAAATAATTTTTTTACAACCTTAAAACATTGCCGGTAGTCCTCAGGATTATCGAAATACGGGCCCATAGTCATAAGCCCTTTTATTTTTAAAACAGAAAGGCCGGAGATTTGCTTTATCAAAGCCAGGGTATTTTGCGGAAGCACACCATACTTTTCTGTTTCCCGGCCGCTGTTTACCTCGATTAGTATCGGCATTATTTTGGAAGCCTGCCGGCATTTCTTATCGATTTCCTTTGCCGTCTCAAAGGAATCCACGGTTTCGATCATATCAAATATCTCTACCGCCTTTTTCACCTTATTTTTCTGAAGATGGCCCAAAAAGTGCCATTTTACTTTTCTACCAATCACCTTAAAAGCTTCCAGCGCCTCCTGGACATAGTTTTCACCGACTATCTTTATACCCCCCTCTATTGCCTCTAAAACCTCCTCCGGGCTCCTTCCCTTAGCGGCAGCCACCAACTCTACGCCTTCAGGCAGCCGGCTTAATATCTTCTTTGTTTTTTCTTTAATCATCTTCTGATAAGCAGCTTCATTCGTTGCAGCAACCCTGCATAATCAATAATTAACTTCCCGTTTAAGTGGTCTATCTCGTGTTGAATGACCCTGGCCATTAAGCCCTTAGCTTTAACCTCTACGGCTCTGCCTTCTTCATTTAAACCTCTGGCCTCTATTTCAAACGGCCTTTTTATTTCTACACTAAGGGCGGGCAGGCTTAAACAACCTTCAACCATTTTATTAGACCCCTTAACTTTAACAATCTCCGGGTCAGCCAGCTTAATTACAGCCTCGCCAATCTCAGCAACCATAAGCCTCCGGGCTATGCCGATTTGAGGGGCGGCCAGGCCAATCCCTTTAAAAGTATGCATAGTAAAAAGCATGTCCCGGAAAAGAGCTTTTTCCCGATAAGTTATTTCTTTAACGGACTCGCACTTTTTTCTCAATACTGAATCAGGATATTTTCTAATCTCTAAAATTCCCATAATACTCCATTAACTGAATAATACTTTTTGTGTTTGTATGCAAATCAACCTACCTTTTAAAGGCCTGTGTTGTTTGTGCTTTTCAAGATGGTATCCCCGACTTTACATCCGATATCCCGGGCCAGCACCGGACATTTCGCCTTGAACAGAAAAAATATCGGCCTTTTCTCTCTATTCAGCGCTTCAAAATTTCCCTGGCCTTTGCTGATAATCAATTCTGCCCGGCTGTAAAGGTCAAGAAATTCCTTTGAACATAAATCCAGAATCGTCCCCGGCGCGTCCGAACCGCTCGACATGACCTTAGCTATCTGCTGAATTCCGCAGGCGCAGGCATCTTCTATTAAAGCATCGTTAATTATCGGCTTTTCCTTTACCGCATAAATGACTTTTTTGCCAAGCTCTTCAATTAACACCCGGTCAAAAACAACCTCTCCGGAATTATCAGCCAGATAAAGAACCTCTTCAACCCTGCCCAAAGCGCTTTTAAAATCCGGGTAGTCAAATATAGGTTTTTTGTGGTCATTATGAATGTCAAAATCTCCGTTTAAAAATTTTTCCACCTCTTTCTCGATCTCCAAAGAATTCTTTACTCCATAGTCAATAATATTGCCGGCAATGGCCAGCTCCGCGGCAGTCAGGAGCCTGTCATCTGAGGACTCCACCTTTTTCTTTAAGCCCGGATAAAGAGAAAGCGCAAGAGCGTTGCTTTTTTGTTTAATTTTTTTAAACGGGTCATTTACGCCGGTTGATTCCGCGATCAACCCGTAAATGATCCTGCCCATAAGCGGGGGACAGGACTCTAAAGAAAAATCGGATATTACCCTGCTAAGTTCCATCAATATCTTTTTTTGCGTCTTTTCGTCCGCCCCGGCAAGCCTTGCGGTTTCAAGGGCCTGCTTAAAAAAACAGGGAATACAGTCTAAGTAGGTCTTCATACTTGCTTACCCCTTCTTTTTAAAGTATCCTTTGTGCTGATAGATAAAACCTGCTTGTGTTTTTTATCATAAACAGAAACCGTATTCAATCCCTTAAAATACCCTTTTATGTCAAAAAGTTCTTTTCTGGTCAACGGCCTGACAGCAGACAGCCTTAAAGGAGTATTAATTTGAATTTCGTCCGGTTTGACCTCCTTTGCAAACCTGCTGAGCTCCTTAGCCAAAGATTTATTCTGCTCTACAAACATTATTTGCAATGCCAGCTTGCCGGTATATTCCTTTCTGAATTGTCTTATGCCGCGCAGAATATCTTTGAACTCTACATTTTTTGCCGGCCTGTTTATTTCCCGCAAAGAAGCCTGCGAACAAGCATCCATCTTCAGGCATACAAAATCTATTGGCAGTAATTCTTTCCTAAAATCCCGATTGCCCATTAAACAAGAATTGGTCAGTATTGCCAGGGGTTCAGAGCGTATTAACCTTATTTCTTTGATAACCTCGGTTAAATTAGCCGCCAGGCCGGGTTCGCCCCGGCCGGAAAAAGTAATGTAATCTATCGGAACGAAAGGCAAAGACCTTATTTCTCTAATAACCTCTTTTGCGGGGACATATACTTCCCTTTTCGTTGTATATCTCTCTGTCGCCCCCAGCTGACAATAGATGCAGTCAAAATTACATATCTTTTTTTGCCGGGAAAGCAGGTCTACCCCCAAAGAACTCCCCAACCTCCAGGAAGGCACCGGCCCATAGATATATTTAAAATTTTTCTTTTCCATACCATACAAAGCACCCACTCACACCTCGCAGGTGTGAATGGGTTATGACTCAAATATAAAACAAAAGTGAGCACAATTTCCTTGCTTATTATATGCCCACTTACCGGTTTCGTCAATTCAATTATTTTTTTTAGAAGTCTCTAATTTTAAAGTCTGTGCTTAGCCGCTCCCAAAACAACCGCCAAAGAAAACAATATAACAATCACCAGCATCATTATCACCGCGGCCATGTTTTCTTTGACTATTTCTTTGACCTTTTGCAGGGTAATTTTTTCTTTTTCCAGTTTTATGCCTTCTTTACTTTCCTTGACCCGGCCGGTTCTGGCTAAATCAATCTGCTGAGTATAGGCCTGTTTAAATTGAGCGTCTATAATATTGGTTATCATTTTTCTTAACTTCGCATTGTCGCAGACAAACCCGCTGCATCCTGCTTTGTGGTCCTTGACAAGCCCGGCGTGCAGGTTGGCAATGTCTTTTATTATATTTCTATCCGGTTTCCAGTATCCTTTGCGTATGGTCTCCAGCATCACCGCGGTCATCTCTTGTAAAGCATAGGGGTTTTTATCTCTGAAAAATTTTTCTATCCCTAATTTATATTTGTCTTTTACATATATCTTATACAGCCCTTCCCAAATTTCGGTATCTATTGCCTTTGGCTTCATCACGTTCCAGCCATAGGTATTGCGGAAGGTTTCGGCAAATTTTTCCGCTGAAGAAGCGCCGCCTTTTTGAAGCGCCTTGATATATTTGGGATTAAAGATGGTGGTCCGGGTTTCTACCCAGATAGCTGTTTTAAGATTCTGGACAACGGGATTATTTTTGTTGCGCAGGTCGCTGAAATAGGCATCCGGATCAGAGCCGGTAACCTGGCGCACGGCTGCGTTTAATCCGCCCATAAACTCATAAAAATGGTCTAAGGATAACGGCCCATACACGTTTGAAGATCTGGGGTGGACCACGGTATCAGTGTTTTGAAGAGCGGCTTCAAAAGCCCCCGGCTTAAAGGCCCCCCAGTTATCTTTAGTGTAAAAAGCCCCCATATTATTTAAATATTGCTTAGTAATCTCTTTTTCATCTTCCCACCTATCGCCTGACTCTACTAAGCCCATTATACCTGTCCCATAATTACCGTTTACCCCGCCAAAAACCCGGGCTGTTGAAAATAAACGGGCCTCAAGGGGAATTAATCCCCTTTCTTTCATTATCTTTTCTGCCTTAACTGTTCCCTCCCGGACATAGTTTTGGTATTGGCCTCCATCATCTGCTTCAGAGGCCAGCTTTACCGCTTTATTGATCAGGTATATCCGGGATGCGGCAACATCCCTGAATTGTCCTGAGGTCTGAACAACTACGTCTATTCTGGGCCGGTTTAACTTTTTCATCGGGATAAGCCGCACATCGTGAACCACACCCCTGGAATTCCTCACCGGCTCTACACCCAAAAGATACAAGATCTGGGCAATCATTGTGCCCCCTCCCCGGATAAATTCACCTCCCCAGAGACTAAAGGCCGCCTTCTTAGGATATTTTCCAGTCTGCTCTAACTTGGCGGCAATAAGTGCCCGGGCAAGCTTAACCCCGACTTCCCACGATTCTTCTGTGGGAGTCTTTTCAGCATCAATAGCGAACATATTTCTTCCTGTAGGGATAACCTGAGGATTGGAAATGGGGTCCCCGCCGGAAGAAGGAGAAATATACCCGCCGGACAATGCGTTGACAACCGCCTCAAGCTCTGCCTCCGGCGAATCCTTAGTTCCTTTATAGTAGCCGCTAATGGAAAATAAAGTATCCTTGTAAATACGAACAGCTTCCACATACTTTTTTTCCCATTCATCTAATTGGGCTATTTTCTTCTCTATTTTCTCAAGGCTCCCTTTTATAAACTCAAGGGACTTTTTGCTTTTTAATACAGCGGCAATGGCTTGCCCGTTTTGGCTTTTTACAAAGGCAATATCATCAGCCAATTTTGCCGCTTTAAGATAAAACTCCAAATGCTCCTTAAAATCAAGCAAGCCTGATTTATCCCGCTTACCGATATTGTTTTTTAGCGTATCTTTATCGATGGCCATAAATAAGTCCTGCCAATAAGCCTCATTCAAACATTTCCATATTATCTGCTGTTTGAGTTTTTTCTGTTCTTCTTTTATTGCTTCCCGCATCTTTTTATCTTTAAGATAACGAAATACT
>JAYELI010000026.1 GCA_034717435.1 Candidatus Omnitrophota bacterium | reverse complement strand
CCCTCAGGATGACACCTACGCTTACGCTCCCTCAGGATGACACCTATCTTAAAAAGAACAAAATTAAGGACTTAGGGAGTGTGCAGTTTTAAACTTTAAACTGTGCACTTTTAATTTTTAAATAACAGAGAAAATTCTTGATACTCGAAATTGTTTATTCTGCTGATAACATTTCTAAACCTGCCTTTTCCTGGAATATTTCAGCATTTTTTGAAAGAAATTCTATAAATTTCGCGTCATATACAGTAGGAGACAATCAATATACCCAGGCAAGCGAGACTGATGCAGAACATACTTGATTTTTTCTGTCAAAAACGGTTATAATCAAACAAAGGCGTAACCCCGAAGCTTCGGGGTTTAATTCGTCCCGAAATTTCCGGATTATTACAGAAAGGAGGAAAAATGAAAAGTTTTAATTTAGTTTTAAGCCTGCTGTTAACTGTGTCACTATGTTTATGTTTAGCGGCATCTATCGATGCAGCAGAAGATGTTATGAGAAAATTCAAACATGAGCCAACCATCAAAGAAGTCCAAAAAGCAGCTATAAGATATGCCGAGGTACAGCCCGAAAAGATAAATTCCTGGAGAAAAAAGGCAGCAGTCAAAGCCTTACTTCCTGAGATCAATCTTGATTATGATAAGACAATTTATGGGAGTGTTTCTTCCACCACTGGTAAAAGCGTCTTTGCTACCGGCCCCTACGACTGGGGAATCAACCTTAAGTGGGATTTAGCTGACGTTATCTGGGACTCTTCTCAAACATCCATTGACGTAAGAAGCCGGCTGATGGTAAAACTCAGGAATACCATATTAGAAAAGGTGAATCGATTATATTTCGAAAGAAGAAAACTCCAGATAGAGCTTCTGCGGGATTCGTCTCTGGCTCCGGATAAAAAATTAAACAAACAACTGCGGGTTGAAGAACTCACTGCTCACATTGACGGACTGACCGGAGAATATTTTTCCCGGGAATTAAAAAAAGCTTGTTGTAACTAAAAGTTTTTTTCAGGCATTAGCCAGTCTTTTTAATATTGGCCTCATCTGCCCGGCAAGCTTTTCTTCTTTTACTTCTTTTCTGTTCCGGTAATTTTTTCCTGTACCTGTTTAGGGTCAAACGCCTTAGCTATGGCATCTTCATAGCTAATGATCTGGCGATTATAAAGATCGGCCAAAGAAGTATCCATTGTCTTCATGCCATACCTGGCGCCAGTCTGGATCTCTGAAGTGACCATGAAGGTCTTGTCTTCTCTGATCAAATTGCGAATAGCAGGGGTAGCAATCATTATTTCAAAAACAGCAACCCTGCCGCCCGATTTAGCCGTTTTTACTAAAAGAAGCTGACTTATTATAGCTGCAATGTTTAAGGATAACTGGATCCTGACCTGTTCCTGCTGGTCAGTAGGAAAAGCGCCTATCAGCCGGTCCATGGTTTGAGCAGCACCAGTGGTATGAAGGGTTGCCAGCACCAGGTGTCCTGTCTCAGCTGCGGTAATGGCCGCCTGCATAGTAGCTAAATCTCTCATCTCGCCGATTAACATAACATCCGGGTCCTGACGAAGCCCCCTGATCACTGCCTCAGAAAAAGAAGGCACATCCACTTCTACCTCCCGCTGGGTGATAATCGACTTTTTATGCTGATGATAGTATTCAATCGGATCCTCAATGGTTACTATATGACAATCTCTCTGAATATTTATATAATTTATCATCGTAGCCAGGGTCGTAGTTTTGCCAGAACCCGTAGGTCCGGTAACCAAAATTAATCCTCGTGGCCTATATAAAAGCTCTTTAATAATGGGAGGAAGGCCTATCTCTTCAAAACCCATAAGCTTATAAGGTATTAATCGCAACGCCATGCCAAGATATCCCTTCTGTTTATAAATAGACACCCTGAACCTTGCTACTTCTCCAAAACCAATGCCAAACTCCGCGCCTCCCACCTGCTCTAATTTCCTCTGATTTTCCTCGGAAGTAATCTCCTTCATAAATTTCTCTATATCATTAGGCTTAAGCAGGTTTTTCTCCAGCGGGTGGAATTTATCATCTATCCGAAGTAAAGGAGAATTACCCACTGTTAAATGAATATCGGAAGCATTATGTTCCACACACATCTCTAATATCTTATTAAAATCCATGTTATTCTCCTTTTTTAATGAGTCCCGAAATTTCGGGACGAATTGAACCCCGAAGCTTTGGGGTTATACCGAAACTATTGTTCCTTTTGGGCAAACCTCAATACACTTTCCGCAATTAGTGCACTTAGTATAATCTATCTGCGCCAGATTATCAACAACCTTAATAGCGCCTTCCTCGCATACATTTTCACATTTCTTGCATCCGATACATCCATTTTCACAAATCTTATTAATAACAGCTCCTTTTTCCCGGGAATTACACCTTACTACTATATTTTTTAAGCGGGGGATTAAAATTATCAATCCCATGGGGCAGCTTTTAACACATTTGCCGCAGCCAGTACAGCGCTGGAGGTCTACTATCGGTAAACCTTCCGGCCCCATCTCAATTGCCTCAAACGGACAGGCCTCAACACAAGAGCCAAAACCCAGACAACCATCCAGACACTCTTTCTGCCCTCCAAAAATAAGATTAACTGCTTTGCAATCTTTAAGACCGCTATATTTAAATTTATCTTTTACCTTTCTGCCGCCATTACACAATAAGACCGCTCTGGTCTTTTGTTTAATCTTAACCGGCAATCCCATTATACCAGCTATCTTTATACCCACCTCATCTCCCCCGGCAACACACCCATCCACCGGGGCTTCTTTTCTAACCACTGCTTCGGCAAAAGCCCTGCATCCGCCCTGGCCGCATGCTCCACAATTGATCCCGGGCAGCGCTGCCAAGGCTTGTTCAACCCCGGGATCTGTTTCTGGGGCAAACATCTTAGAAGCGCAGGTCAAAATAATCCCAAAGAGCAAGCCCGCTGCGCCAACAACAATCATCGACAACACTATTGTGTTCATGGTTTAACCAGCCCGGAAAAACCCATAAATGCTATTGATAAAAGACCGGCAACAATCAGGCTTATAGCTGTGCCTTTCAGTGACCGGGGTAAATCAGCCAGTTCCAACCTCTCCCGTATTCCTGCCATAATTATCAGCGCTATAGTAAAACCAATGCCTGCGCCTAGACCAAAGATAAGACTCTGGATAAAATTGTATTTCTTAATAAGATTGATCAGCGCTACTCCTAAAATAGCACAGTTAGTCGTAATTAACGGAAGGTAAATACCCAATGCCCGGTATAAAACAGGGCTTACTTTTTGAATGATCATCTCTACCAACTGCACAAGACTGGCAATAACCAGAATAAAAACTATTGTTTTTAGAAACACCAAGCCTTGAGGCAAAAGGATAAAATTGTAGACCAGGCTGGTGACAATGGATGACAGTGTCATAACAAATATTACCGCTATCCCCATGCCCAGGGCCGTTTTTATCTTTTTAGATACGCCTAAAAACGGACAAACACCCAGGAACCTGGCCAGGACAAAATTATTAATCAAAACAGAATTTATTAAAATCACTAACAATTCCTTCATTTAACAAGCCTCTCTTTTCCCCGTCAGCTTATTCATCCCCGCCAGAAGCAAGCCTAATGTTATAAATGCGCCGGGAGGAAGCAGCATGACCAAGAACGGCTGATAGCCCGGCCCCAGCAGATCCAAGCCAAAGATACTGCCCTGAGAAATGAGTTCCCTAACGCTGCCCAGGATCACCAGAGAAATAGTAAAGCCGCAACCCATACCCAATCCGTCAAGCAGAGAATTCAATACCGTATTTTTAAAGGCGAATGCCTCTGCCCTTCCCATAATAATACAGTTAACCACAATCAAGGGAATGAATAACCCTAATACCTTATGAAGCTGATAAAAAAATCCAGCCATAATCAAATCAACCATGGTTACAAAAGCAGCAATTACCACAATAAATACCGGTATTCTTATCCGGGAAGGTATCAGTTTTCTTAAACAAGAAACAGCTGTGTTGGAGCAAACCAAAACAGCTGTGGTGGCCAGTCCCATACCCAGCCCGTTTATTGCCAGCGTAGTTATTGCCAATGTCGGGCACATCCCCAGAACCAACCTGAAAACAGGGTTTTGAGCCACAATGCCTTTATTAAATTCTCTCCACAAGCTCATTTTTGTTGGCCTCTAAACAATACTTTCTTAACGCAGATTCTCGCAGATTGCACGCAGATGATCGCAGATATTTAAGCAATAAATCTGTGTTTATCTGCGTTAGATTTGCATTAATCTGCGTTCAAGATAGTTTTTTTATTTTTTTGAAACAGATCCAGCGCCTGCCTCACTGCCTGAGCTACTCCCCGGGAAGAAATAGTAGCTCCGGTAAGGCTGTCAATTTTGAAATTGACCGGCGATTTACCCTTAAATTGCGTTTTGAACTCCGGGGTTTCTATTCGCGAACCCAGGCCGGGAGTTTCTAAATGCTCTAATATTTCCACCCCGCTTATCTCTCCTTCAAGGTTCAGGCCGACCATAACCCGGATCTTGGCGCTATATCCTTCACCTGCGGTCTGGCAGGCAACACCGGTCACCCGTCCGTTATACTTACCCATAAAAAATATTGTCCCGTCTGTCTCTTTCTTGTCCTTTAAAGGATTATTATTAAATAGCGGCAGGACCTTATTGATTGACAAAAGCATCTCTTTGTTTTTCTGCTCTTCGATCCGGTCCTGGGTCAGGGCATTTACCAAGGCCAGGCCTAAGCTGGCGATCAGGCAAGTAGAGGTCAAGGCTATTACCAGGCTTAAACTTTTCTTCATTTTGTCACCCCAAACCTTCTTGGTTTAAGATAGCGGTCTATTAAGGGAGTCAAGGCATTCATTAATAAAATAGAATAACAAACACCCTCCGGGTAACCACCCCATTGCCTGATTGCAACCGTGATTATTCCGCAGCCTACACCAAAAAATATTTGACCCTTCTTGGTTAATGGCGTGGTAGCCGGATCGGTAGCCATAAAAAAAGCCCCCAGAATTAAACCTCCGGCCAAAATACTAAATAAAGGGTCCCGGCCGAAAATCCAGGAAAGAAGAGCAACTACTCCTAGATAAGAAAAAGGAATATGCCAGGAAATAATCTTTCGTAAAAATAAAAAAGCGGCTCCGGCCAGCAATGCTAACACCCCTGTTTCGCCGAAAGACCCCCCGGTTTTTCCGATAAACAAATCCCAGAACATCGGCAGTTTATCTGAAAGGTTATCCTTTACTACTGCCAGGGGAGTGGCCGCGGTCAAGCTGTCAAAGGGCTTTAGCCACCGGGTCATCTGGATAGGAAAAGAGACCAGTAATACAGCCCGAGCTGTCAGGGCCGGATTAAAAATATTATGCCCCAACCCGCCGAACAACTGTTTGACTATAGCTATCGCAAAAAAAGACCCCGCAGCTACTATCCACCAATTAAGCCCGGGAGGTAAAACCATAACTAAAAGCAGACCTGTCACTATCGCACTGCCATCGTCAACAGTTATCTTGCGATGCATCATCCTTTGGCATAACGCCTCAGTAAGAACAGCTACCGATACACCGACCACTATGTTCTTCAAGTTTACCAGCCCAAAAACATATAACCCGGTCAAAACAGCCGGCATAAGCGCTGCTATCACTGACCACATAATCCGGCTGACAGACTCTTTTGATCTGATATGAGGCGATGAAGAAACAATCAGTTTACCCATTTTTTAGCTCCCTTTTGCATTGGGATTTAGCCAGCTTAATCAACTGGACTAATCCTCGCTGTGAAGCACATATATATTCGCATGCTCCGCACTCAATGCAATCAAGTGCTCCCTCCTGCCTTGCTAAATCAAAATTTCCGTATTCAGCTGCCAGGCTAATTTGACCCGGCAGCAACCCAACCGGACAGACATCCACGCATCTGCCGCACCTCAGACAGGGATTTAATCCAGAAAGGCTTATTTCTTTTCCGGCCAAAGCAATAATTCCGCATGTACCTTTAACCACCGGGACGTCTAAACTATATTGAGCCAGCCCCATCATCGGCCCGCCCATAATTATCTTAGCCGGTCCCCGGTTAACCCCCCCGCACTCCCTGACAAGATGACTGAATTTAGTGCCTATCCTTACTCTCAAGTTTTGAGGATTCTTAACTATACTGCCGGTAACTGTCATTACTCGTTCATAGAGCGGCTTACCTTCAATTACCGCTTCATAAACCGCCAAGACAGTGCCTACGTTATTAACCACCACTCCGACATCTAAAGGCAGGCCTCCATTGGGAACCTCTCTACCCAGTAATGTCTTAATTAATTGTTTTTCGGCTCCCTGTGGATACTTAACAGCCAGTTCTTTTAAATAAAAACCATCTTCTTTATCTATTTTTTTTCTCATTAACTCGATAGCATCGGTTTTATTTTTTTCAATTGCCAGATAACAATTGGCGGCGTTCAAGATTTTTTTTACAATCTTTGCTCCGGAAATAATCTCTTCAGGCTTTTCCAGCATTAAACGGTGATCAGAGGTTAAGTACGGCTCGCACTCAACGCCGTTCAAAATAAGAGAACCGATTGGCTTTTCTTTTGGGGGATCAAGCTTTACAGCGGTAGGAAATGCAGCACCCCCCAGACCTACAACCCCAGCCTCCCGGATGAGCGCCCGCAGTTCCTCAGGAAATAAGTTGTCCGCTGAAACATTGTTAAAGAACTCTTTTTCATCCCGGCCATCTGAGCTGATGTTAATGGCCGCAAAACTACCGCAAACAGGATGAAAATAATCTTTTATCTCTTTAACTGTTCCGGAAATACTGGCATGAACAGGGCTGGAAACCGGGCCTGTGCTTTCAGCAATTTTTGTCCCGCATTTAACTTTATCTCCTGGTTCAACTATCGAGCGGGCCGGGGTTCCCCCATGCTGAGAAAGGGAAATATTAACCTCCGAGGGTAATGAAGCATCTTTAATCGGAATTGCGTTGGTCAGTTCTTTATAATCCGGGGGATGAACACCGCCAAATCTATATTTTAACATTTATTGAAATTTGGTTATAGCCTATCTTTTTCAGCCTTGCCTCCACTCTGTTTTTTAACCTCGGATTCATCAACCGCTTTGCATCGCTTCGGCTAACTTCTATCCCGGCAATATCACCCTGGCAATGCCGGAGCCGAAGATCTTCTGAAATTAATCCTTTTATAAATCTCTCTCCCTGTTCTATCATCTTTAATTTTCTTAAATTGATCTCTTCTCCGCAGGGAACCCTGGTTGCCAAACAGGTTGAAGAAGGCCTCTCCCAGCCAGAAAGGCCCATTTTCCGGGAAAGCAGACGAATATCTTTTTTGTTAAATCCCGCTTCAACAAGCGGAGTCATGATGCCCAATTCTTTTATTGCTTTTCTGCCCGGCCGAAACTCTAAAATGTCGTCCTGATTTGTTCCGTCAACTATATAATTCACTTTTTCCGCTTTAGCTATCTTTCTTAATTCACCGAACATCTCCTTTTTGCAAAAATAGCATCTATTTGAAGAATTACTAAAAAAATCTTTTGTTCCAAGCAGGTTGATTCTAAAATCAATCTGCCTTACCCCTAATCTTCTGACCAATTTTTTGACCAGCCTATAATCGTCCTTAATATATACCTCAGACAGGGCAGTAGCAGAAACTGCTCCTTCGCCCAGCTCATCTCCGGCCACCTTAAGCAAAAAAGAGCTATCTATCCCGCCGGAACAAGCCACTACTACGCTGCCCATACCCTTTAACAGCTTTCTTAATTTATTTATTTTTTGCTCTATTCTATCCATGCCCCAGCCAATACAATCTCCTGGTCATAAAAAACCGCTGTCTGGCCCGGAGTTACAGCCGACTGGGCCAGATCAAACTTGACGTTTACCCTGTCTTTGGCTAATCTGAACACGGTTGCCCATGACTTCGGATGTCTATATCTTATTTTTACCTGAGCCCTGAATGGAAAACACGGCCTTTCCGGCGTCAGCCAATTTAAACCCCCGGCTGACAGTTCATCTTGTTCGATCTCTTTTCTGTTCCCCACCAAAACTGCGTTTCTTTTACCGTCTATCCGGGTTACGTAAAGGGGCTCCCTGCCCGCTATTCCTAAACCTTTTCTCTGGCCTATGGTAAAGTGAGATATTCCGTTATGACTGCCTAAGATATTATTTTGTTTATCTATTATCGGGCCGGGACAAAGATCTTTCCCTCTGTCGCTAAAGCATATATCCTGGCTTTCAGGACTATTGCAGCCTTCTAAATTTAATTTCTTGGCCAAGGCTTTGACTTTATTCTTTGTATAACCGCCCAAAGGAAAGATAATCCGGCTCAACCACTGCCGGTTCAATCCGGACAGCATATAAGACTGGTCTTTGCTGTTATCAACACCCTGTTTAAGAAAAAATCCTTTTTTGTCAGCATCGTATTCTACCCTGGCGTAATGACCGGTAGAAATATAATCCGCACTTAGCTCTTCGGCTTTTTTCAACAGATGCTTAAACTTTACCTTTTGATTACAGACTATGCAGGGGTTAGGGGTACGTCCGAATGCATATTCTCTATTAGAATATTTTATTACCTGATCCTGAAAATCATCTCTCAGATCCAAGGCAGATAAAGGTATCTTTAATCTTGCGGCTACAGCTGCGGCTTTTTCTAAATCCCTTCTTTGCCCGAAAGAGAAAAACTGCATAAATAGACCTATTACGTCATAGCCGTTTTTTAGCAGGCAGTGAGCAGCCAAAGAACTGTCCACCCCGCCGCTGATCGCTATCAGAACCTTTTTGTTCATAGGGTTAACACCATAATTTATTATAATACTATCACAGGGAGTTAGTAAAGGCAAAGGGTTTTTGGCGGGAAATCATCAAGGGAAATATACATCCTAATGTCAAACCTTGGGGTTTATTACGGAGTTATCGAGCTTTTTTCTTTAAGGTAAAGAAAAATCAAACTGTCAAAAAATCAAAGACTTATAAAAAATCCCCTCGAAAGTCTATGTCAGAACTTTGGAATGTCCGCTAGATAGTCAACTGCTGTTCGTAGTTGCTGCTGTTTCAACGGAGCTGTCTCTATTTTTATCTGCATCTTCAATGTTTTTACCATATTTTGCAGAACCGCTGAATATTGTTTGTCTCCAGGATTTACTGTTATTTTTCTTATATTTCTTTGCCCCATCTTTATCGTATAACTAATGCTGTTTGTTTGTAGATTTAACACGTAGTTATGCTTGAGCCAAAGTCGATTTCCTTCAACAGCAAATTTACCATCCTCAACTGTTGTAACAAATGTTCTCCTATTTTTTTTAGTAATCACCTTCATGTCTTCAATACCATACCACAGCGTCATAGGTTTACCTACATCATCTGTGTGCTGTCTATAACGAACACTGGTATCATCTTTTTTGACTTCAAGATGGTAATAATCACCTTCTTTCCTGTAAATCCTTTCATAACCATCACTGCTAAAGACGTGCGCAACGCCAAAGTTCATATTATCACTTAGGTATTCCTTAGTTAAACCATCCGTATCATACACCGTGCAGGCTATTTGGCTCATCTTGTACTCTATGCCGGGGCTGTAATTATGAAAAACAGTCCTCTTGCCGTCCGGTTCAGTCTTTTCAGAAATTATATACTCAACCGAATAAGGCATCGTTGAATACTGAAGATACTGCACCCGGTCATTGTTTGCCATGGTAAACCGGTAATAATTCCGTCCCGGAGCAGAATGTTCTTCAAATTCCATACCGCCTTGTTTTAAAAGGTCTATTGCCCGTTGACAATAACCCTGCACCATGGATAATAACTCTGTGTTGCCTTCTGCCACCTTCATAAAATCATTCATGTAAAGCTGAATGTCATGTAACCGGCCGGCAAGCTCAAGCCCCTCTTCTGAATCCCCAGGATGCAGAATGCCGTTAATACCATCGGTGGTGTTATAGCTATATTCGGTTTGCACTAAGGCACCACCATATTTTTCTTCGTATTTGTCAATATACAATATGTCCTCATTCACAAAGAAGGAATCCGGACTGGGATAGTCGTATATTTTTGCGCCTTTTTCCTGCGGAAATTGTATATCTCCGTTCTCAGTAACACGCGCAACCAATTTATTTTCTGCGTTATAATAATAAGTTGCGGCCGGCTCACGCGGCATCTCGTTCTTAAAAACAGCAAGGCTTTCCTGCAGCTGCTCACGAACATGTTCATCTTCACAATCGACCAGCATATTACTGATAAAATTCTCAATCCGGTCAACCTCGCCCAGGTAAGAATCAAAATCATCATACCGAAAATCCTCGGTCATTCCCGTCCGCTGATGCACATATGTTCCAAGCGCGTCATAAGCATAGCTCCACCCACCTGTTTCTCTCATCACGCTTTCCATCACATACCCGTCAAGTTCCAGATTCCAATAACTTCCATTGGCCTCATCAATCCTCCAGGAACCATCTTCTTTTATTTCTATCGACCGGCCGTCAGGCAAAGCAATAATTGTTCCGGGCAATAGATAACGCAACTCGCCGCCCGGGCCGTAAAGCCGTTCTCCCGGGGTTGTCACAAAAGGTTCGCCGCCCGGACCATAGAGCTGTTCTTCCGGGGTTGTCACAAAGGGTTCGCCGCCCGGACCGTAGAGCTGTTCTTCCGGGGTTATAGCCGGTAATGACTGCTTTACCGCTGACTTTGGTTTTTTAAGCAGAAATTTCCATGCTTTCTCAATAGGACTATCCTCAGAAGACAAAGGCATTATTCCGGAAGATAAAGGTGATCTCCGCACAGTTCCATCGTAACTAAATAAAGCCGGCGGGCATAGGCTTACCCCCAAAAATACAATTATCAAAACTGTTAATTTTCTCATTTTAAACCTCCTAGACAAGCAAAAGCAAATATTAGCTCTGCTGGTTAAACTTACCCAAAACTTTTTAAAAGTATCTAATTAGAAGATAAAAAAACAACTTTTATTCTGTTACAATATAAAACTAAGTTGGTAAAGTGTACCTCATAATTGGCTTAATGTCAAATAAAAAACTAACTTTTTGTTATTTAAAAATTAAAAGTGCCCAGTTTTAGAGCGATTTATGTTTTAAAAGTGCACACCTTAACCGAAATTAAAAATAATAACGCTAAAAAGGTCATTCTGAGGCCGAAGGCCGAAGAATCTCAGAAAACACGGTTTTATGGGAGATCCTTCGGTCGCTTACGCTCCCTCAGGATGACACCTACGCTTACGCTCCCTCAGGATGACACCTATCTTAAAAAGAACAAAATTAAGGACTTAGGGAGTGCACAGTTTTAAACTTTAAACTGTGCACTTTTAAAACTTAGCTAACAATAAAAACTAACTTTTGGAACATTACAGGCTATAGCTGTAAGCCTACCTCAAAAGCTGGGAAGGCCGTAACAGGCTTGCGCGGTGAGCCCGGGCACTATTGCGTACATAATTATCATCCGAAACAACCGTTACGGTGTGTTTACCGGAAAATTTCCTGATCAATTCTACTATTTTTTGGTCGCCTTTTCCTGTGTCTGAAAATATATGTTCTCTCGGCCGGGGTATCGCAGCACCTCTATATTGGCTTTTTCCGTCAAAAACAACATATACCTCTGATATCCCGCCATCCCTTCTTTTATATTCCTTTACCAGGTCACTAACCGCAACCCTGGCGTCTTTAAGGCTCTCATCAGAAATGTCCAGTAGATATCGAATCCTATTCATCACATTATAACCGTCAACGATAAGCACTTTCATATTAGTTCCCGCATTATGTTATTTTTTGCCTTATTTAATCGGCCGTTCGTTAAGCGGACGAAATTTTGTTCCCGGGCCCAGAGAAGAAAGTGATTGGACAGACTCGCCGAGCAAAAATTTCCCCTTTTCGATCTGCTCTTTTAAAATCTCAGCTATTTCTTTCCCCCGGCAATAACTGGACAACGGTCCTGTCGGCACGGTCTTACCTCTGATCTTTATCTCTCCGCTCTTAAGTTCCTTATAACTCACCTTGCCGATAACAGCGGACTTACCCTGCGGATAATCTTGGGAATAATCGACTATCGGAGCAAATATCTCTTCATCGCTAACTGCCGTGGATTTAACTATTTCTTCATCCAAAATAGGAATCGGTATGCCTATTCCTACGGTTAAATTAACGCCATACCCCTGAAAAGAAGAACCCACCAGCCACTTGCTGGACATCTGTTTTAAGTCTCCGGCCACTGCCAGAGTGCCTGCCGGAGAAAGAGGGATGCCGTTGGAATCTCTTTTAACATTGGGATCATGCTGTGTGCCCGAAAAAAACACGTAGCCGGTCCCTCCTCCTAAAAATATCCTTGTGCCTATACCGATAGTTTTACAATAAGGGTCATTGAATAGCGGGCTTAACTGGCCGGCACTGCAATAATTGGCATTGCCTAAATTAGGTTTTAAAATACCCATATAGGTATAAATTATCCGTTCGGAATGCAGGTTAACAGCTACGTTGTAATTTTGACAGCTATTACGGGGATTGGTCAGTATTGCCTGATTAAGGTCTTTGATGTTTATCCAGGTATTAAGTTTTTTTCTGGGATAACAACTCGTCCCATAGGCTGTTGCTTCTAATCTTACGTCTTTGCCGGCTACCAAGTTTTCAATTACGTGTCCTCCGCCATATTTAAACTGACCGGGGAAAATCTTGTTTAAGGGGTCGCCGTCGGCAACCTCGGCAGCACCGAGATAAAGGTCTACAGCAGCCAGACCTGCATAACAGGGAACATCATTCAACCAGGCCTTTTGTATCTTGATTTTGGGAACGGAATGCCCGATATTCAGAAAAGCGCCGGATGAACACATTGGGCCAAAGGTGCCGGTAGTAACCACATCTACAGCCCTTGCCGCCTCGCTTGCACCTTTTTTTCTGACAATATCAATAATTTCTTCAGCTGTAACTACTACTGCTTTTTTTTGCTTGATTTTCTCATTTATCTCTTTAAATGTCTTGGGCATAGCCAAATTCCCCCTTCGTTATCTTAATTTCTTATATTTTTTTATTATACCAAATCAAACCAGAACTATCAACCCACACTTAGCTATATGTCATTTAAAAATTAAAAGTGCACAGTTTTAGAGCGATTTATGTTTTAAAAGTGCACACCTTAACCGAAATTAAAAATAATAACGCTAAAAAGGTCATTCTGAGGCCGAAGGCCGAAGAATCTCAGAAAA
>JAYELI010000025.1 GCA_034717435.1 Candidatus Omnitrophota bacterium | reverse complement strand
ATAGACGGGATGTTTTGGTACTCTGCGGAGGCGGCAGGCCTAAAGGAATGGGTATCAACATCCTACTGGACATTTTCTGGAAAAATCAAATTTAGGTTTTAGATGCCGAAAAAGATCTTAATCACTTATGCTTCAGCCGGGGCCGGACACAAAAGAGCCGCAGAAGCAGCAGCCGGGGCCTTGAGAAAAAAATATAAAGATGTAAAAATAGAGCTTTGGGATATACTCGATTATTCAAGTTTTTTATTTCAGAAGACCTATTCTGCAATTTATCTATTCGCCATTACCTATATGCCTTTAATATGGGGCATGGTTTACCTTGTTTTAGATAATCCGGTAATTTATTTTATTATTTCTCCGCTTAGGCGCTTGATCAACAAGCTGAACTCCCGCCGCTTTGTGCAGTTTCTTGGCCAATTAGACCCTGATGTTGTAATTTCAACCCATTTCTACTCAAGCGAGGTTATAGCGCACCAGCGGCGTAATAACAGATACAGGGGCCGGTTGATATCGGTAATAACTGATTTTAGGACCCATTCTTTTTGGCTGGCCAGGGGCATTGATAAGTTTGTTGTTGCGGTTCAAAGCACAAAGAAGGAATTAATAAAAAAGGGTATAGACCAAAACAAAATAGAGGTATTGGGTATACCAATAGGCCATGCCTTCGGCGAACCTAAAAATAAGGACTTATTGCTTGAAAAGTTAGGCCTGCAAAAGGGCTTATTTACTATATTGGTTGTCAGCGGAGGCCTGGGGGTTGGGCCTATCGAAGAGCTGGTGGCTGAGCTGGAAGGCTTATCTCGTCCCGCTCAGCTGATAATAGTTTGCGGAAACAATAAACCCTTATATCAGAAGTTAAGCAATAAACAACTTAAAATTCCAGGTAAAGTCTATGGGTTTAGCCGGAATATGCATGAATTGATGGCAGTATCAGATGTTATTGTTGGCAAATCAGGCGGGCTTACCAGCTCGGAGTGCTTAGCCAGTAATTCGCCGCTGATAATAGTTGCTCCTGTGCCCGGTCAGGAGACAAGAAACTGTGATGTTCTGGCAGGAGAGAAGGCAGTTTTGAAGATCAAAAAGGCAGGAGAAATAAGGGGGTTGGTCATTGAATTGCTTGATAATCCTCAAGAACTTGACCGGATAAAAGAAAACATAAGAAGGATAGCTAAGCCAAATTCTGCGTTAGATCTTGCCGGCTTGGCCATTGGAATGAAAGACTAACAGAAAGGGGATAGGAGGGAGAGATATGATCAAAACTTTGATTATTACCGTGTTTTTGTTGGTTACTTCCTTTTGTTGTTTAATAAGCGCCGGAGAAGATCCAAAAGTATCAAAAGAACATCTTATCCAGGGTGTCTCTTTGCTGAAGAATGGCCATTTGGAAGAAGCTATAGAGGAGTTTAAAAAAGCCATTGAGCTTAATGGCCAGTCCAGCGCTGCGTATTATAATTTAGGGTTATGTTACCTTCGTTTAGAGAATTTCAAAAAGGCTGTTGAACCGTTTAAGAAGTATATTGAATCCCATCCGGATAGCGCTTTTGCACACTATAACCTGGGTTGCGCCTATTCTAAAATCGGGAATAAAATCAAGGCTCAGGAAGAATATAATAAGGCTTTAGAGCTTAATCCTGATCTCGCCAATCGTTAGACCTCCGGTTTATCCACTAGTTTTCCACAATGCTTTGCTTAATTGATGTAACTATATATGTTATTTATAGTTACGATTATCAGGCAGAGTTTATTTTCGCATGTGGAAGTTAACATAAGATATCTTATAGGCGGTTTGTGACATTCAAATATAAAAATAAAAAAAGGGCTCAAATCCGGCTATCCTGGTTGTCTAACCACACCTTAATTAATTGTATCTTGTTCTTGCCGGGTGTGCTCTTGCCTTTTATCCATCGATAAACGCTTCTGGTTGAACTTTTAGTATGCCTGGCCAAGTCTATTGCCAGTTGCCCGTAACCCTTCATAAAATGCATATAATCGCGTAATTTGCTAAGGATTTCTGTGTCGTTCTGATTATTTTGATTAATCTGGCTCATGTATGCACAAATTGACACGAATAACTGTAACCTATGATATAATTAGAGTTACAGTATTGTTTTAGGGATAGATATGTCTGCTACTATTAGTTTGCCTGTATAATCTGGCCCCTGGTTCTTTATCAGGCCTGTTTTTGCTAAAGCAAGGGTAATTGTTTTAGCGGCCTTTACAGCTATTGACAAAGGTATTCCACAAGCTCCGCTTAAACCTGAAGGTATATCTATAGACAGCACAGGTTTTCCGGAGGAATTTATCAACTCAATAATTCTTTTATAGGGATCCTTGATTTCTCCCGATAAACCGGTACCCAGTATAGCATCGATTATTAAGTTTGTTTTTACCAGGTTTTTTTCAAGTGATTTGAGATTTTTGTCAGCCAGCAGCACTATTTTTTTCTTCATTTTTTTAAGAATATTATAATTGATCTTAGCTTCTTTTGTTAAGCTTTTAGGGCTTCCTGCAAGAAAGACGGTTGTATCCAGGCCGTTATTTATAAGATGCCTGGCGCAGACAAAACCATCTCCTCCGTTATTTCCTTTTCCGCAGATACAGGTTACACGCCTGTTTTTGGTCTTTAACATGGCCATAGCAGCCTGATAAACTGCCCTTCCTGCGTTTTCCATCAGGATGACAGGAGGAATGCCGAACTTTTTCTGCGCTGTTCGGTCAATTCTTTTCATTTGTTGCGGAGTTACGGTTTTCATAGATTTGGACTAAGCGCCGAATTTTTTAAGCCTTAACCCGTTAGCCAGGGTTATACCTATCAGATTAATAGCGGCCATTCTTCCCAGGCCCCCTTTTATACAGCTTATTTCATCAAACTTTTTTACATCATCAGCGCGGCAATATTGTGAGTAAATCATGGCGGGCACAGAGTGCCAGCTGTGGCTTTTCATCCGGGCAGGTGTCGAGTGGTCAGCGGTTACTGCTATAACATCAGGTTTTAATTTTAGTATATCGGGGATCAATTTGTCTATTTTTTCTATTTCCTTCACTTTTTCTGCAAAATTGCCGTCTTCCCCTGAACTGTCGGTTCTTTTAAAATGAACAAAAAAGAAGTCATATTTATCAAAATTATCTTTTAGCAGGTTTATCTCTTCGCTTAAATCCCGGGGTTGGCTGGCGATATCCATACCGATTAACCTGGCAAGCCCTTTGTACATTGGATACCGGGCAATAGCTAAGGCCTTAAGGCCAAAACGTTCTTCTAAGGATTTAGAGACTTTAAATCCGGCAAATCCCCTGAGCAGGATCATATTGGCTGATTTTTCCTGTTTTAAGGAGCTCCTTGCCTGTTGAATGATCTGTTGGATGATGTCCCTTGTTTTCTTGGCATTTTTAGTTGCAGCTACGGGGTCCAGAGGCATAAAACCGTTTTGCTGAGGGTCTGTATCCAGGATATGGCCGTCTAAATCTTGGCCGCGAAGCACCAGCACAGCACGGTGCTCTTTAACAGTCTCAATAAATATTTCTATCCCTTCTACTTTGATATTTTCTCGCAGATTTCCGCAAATTCGCTTATTTTCTTCTGTATCCAGCCTTCCTGCCCTTCTATCTGAGATTTTTCCGTCACTATTTACCGTGGCAAAGTTGATCCTGGCGCAGACATCACCCTCTTTTAATTTGAAATCTATACCCAGGGCCGAAAGCACTCCCCTGCCGATAGTATGTTTTAGAGGGTCATAGCCGAATAAGGCCAGGTGGCCCGGCCCGCTTCCCGGTGTTATGCCGGGCATAACCGGGTCAAGCATTCCGCAGATCGAAGAAACAGCCAATTTATCTAAATTAGGCATATGGGCAGTGGCTAATTCTGTTTTGCCGCCTTCTTTTAAAGGCAGGCCCCCTACTCCATCCATAACCAGGAGTACTATTTTTGAATTATTTTTAATTATCAGGTCTTCTAAAAAGTCATTTCCCATAACTTATTTTCCCCCTTTTTGATTTGCCGTATTGTTATATTTTACCACTTTTTAAGGCAAACCTCAAGGAAACTTTTTAGAAGGCATGCTTACGGGTTATCGACAGTTTTGGATGATTTTGCTAATAGAGTAGAATAAAAGAAACTCAGGACTAGGTTCGTATCTCCTTGTCTTGACATGTCTTCTGTGTTTACTTTTCCGTTCCCAATGACCCGGCACCCAGGCATAGCTGTGGTAACTTCTTCCATATTCCCGGTAAGACGGCGGCCAAACCACACTTCTATAATAAGTGGGCTTGTGCGACCTTCTACTATGACGACCTATTCTTTCAGCATTGGCGTGGCTGTTGGTAAAAAGAATCAACGCAGCAACTGCTAATAAGATAATGAGATATTTTTTCATAAAACACCTCCTTTTACAAATTAGACAACGCACCTCCCTGGTTTATTCCCGATTTTTTATGATTTTTTCCGGAGGAATCAGATTGTCCAGAGATTACGGTCGAGGGAGCGGTAGCCAATGGCCTCAGAGATATGTTCTGCCTGGATGATTTCTGACCTGGTCAGGTCAGCGATGGTGCGTCCGAGCTTGAGTATCTTATCGTATGCCCGGGCGCTTAAGCCCAGTTCAATGATGGCCATTTTTAGTAATTGTTTTGCCTGGTCGTCAACAGGGCAGAATTTATCGATTTCCTTTGACTCAAGGTGGGCATTCCAGAAGGCTTTACCCCTTTGATATCTTTTTTGCTGAATAGTCCGGGTTGAGATTACGCGTTTTCTTATCTCAGCTGAGGTTTCGCCGTTTGCCTTTTGGGTGAGCTCTTCAGAAGTTAAGGAAGGTACCTCCAGATGAATGTCTATTCTGTCTAAGAGCGGTCCTGATATCCGGGATAGATACTTTTGAATTTGGTGCGGCGTGCAGTGACATTCTTTTTTTGGATGGGTAAGATAACCGCAGGGACAGGGGTTGGTGGCCGCTACCAACATAAATTTTGCCGGATAAGTAACAATGCCGGAAACCCGGGAAACGGTCACTGTTTGCTCCTCAAGAGGCTGTCTTAATACTTCAAGTACATTTCTCTTGAATTCCGGAAGTTCGTCCAGAAACAGGACGCCGTTGTGGGCAAGGCTTATTTCTCCCGGCCTGGGATGTGTTCCTCCTCCGGTGAGGGCTGCGTCAGAAATAGTATGATGCGGCGCGCGAAAAGGCCTTTTGGTTGTCAGCGTTTTGCTTGGAGGCATCAAGCCGGCCACACTCTGGATCTTGGTAATTTCTATTGCTTCCTCGATGGTCATTTTAGAAAGAATTCCCGGTATTCTTTTAGCCAGCATAGTTTTTCCTGCTCCCGGCGGACCAATAAGCAGGACGTTATGGTATCCGGCAGCAGCTATCTCTAACCCCCTTTTTATATGATACTGACCTTTAACATCGCCAAAATCCATTCTGCTTTGACCGTCTTTTTTCCATAATCTTTCTAAATCCGTTTTGGCAGGTTTAATTTGAATTTCTCCCTCGATAAAAGCTACCGCTTCAATAAGGTTGTCTATTGGATAGACATTCACTTCTCTGATAATGGACGATTCCTTAATATTTTCCTTTGGCAAAAGCAATATTTTCTTCCTGCTTCCTTTAAGCCCGATAGTCCGGCAAAGAGCTCCTTTTATCGGCCTTAAGCCTCCGTCCAGGGATAACTCTCCGCAGGTTACTTTATCAACCAGGTTTTCCGGGTTAATTTGGCCGGTAGCTGCCAGTATTCCCATGGCGATAGGCAAGTCAAACGAAGGCCCTTCTTTTCTTATGTCAGCCGGCGCCAGATTCACGGTAATTTTCTTAGCCGGGAAATCAAAGCCGCAGTTTTTAATGGCTGACTTTACCCTTTTTATGCTTTCCCGGACCGCTGTATCCGGTAACCCTACTATAGAAAATCCCGGTAGTCCTCTGGCTATGTCTATTTCTACATCCACCCTTAGGCTGTTAATTCCTATAACTGTACTGGATTCTGTCCTTGCCAGCATGATTTATACGCCTCCTCGCACCAAAAAGCATCCTTGATCAACTCTATCCTGGGTTTAGTCTGTTGATTAATGATTGAGACTGAAATTACGTCAAATCGGCAGGGCTCCTGAATTAGTTTATATTTTTTCAGGTAAAATAAAGCTGTTTTTACAAGCTGTCTTTTCTTTTTTTGGGTAATAGAATCCAGGGGCATTCCATAATTAAAGCTTTTCCTTGTTTTGACCTCAATAAATACGATATCGTTACTCTGTTTGGCTATCAGGTCAATTTCGCCAAGGGGGCAGGAAAAGTTGGTTTGCAGTATATGATAACGCCTTTTCTTTAAGAATGTTAGGGCGATTTTTTCTCCCCGCCAACCAAGATCTCTTGTTTGTTTAGACATTTTTCCTGCCCCTTTCGCCTTTTACTTTTCTGTTTCGTATGCAGATAAAATGGTTTCCTGCAGTTCTTCCCTGGCCTCTTTGGTGATGGGGTGGACATTGTCATACCATTTACCGCTGGAGTCTTTACGGCCCGGCATACCAACAAAAATGCCGTTCTTGCCTTCCACTACCTTGAGGCCCTTGATCATAATGTTGTCATTGATAACAACATCCACCATGGCCTTCAGTGAATCGTCTCTTTCCAGGCGATTTAACCGCGCTACCTTAAAACTGCCATTTCCGGTCAACATAAATATCACCTCCTTCTACTTATGATGACGCAGAAAACCCCGGTTTTCTTTCAAAAGATTTTAATTTTTTATGGAAATGGTGTTATAAAGAAGGTTTCTTGGCAGGTTTTTCTTGATCGTCCTTGTTACGGTGTTTATGCCAGGCGTCGTTGACCATAATTAAAGTCCTGGTGTTTGCGGTATCCAGCGCCCATTTTATCCCTAAAATAAGCGTTAGGATGAGAAATTGAAAAAAATATTTTGAAAGGATAAAAGACAGGCCAAAAGCAATCACCGCCCCGATAAGCCAGAGGTGTTTCTTTAGCCGATAAAAACCTCCGGAGCCCTGCGTTTTAGCTATTGCCTTGGCTCGCTCAATAACCTGTCTTGGCGGGCCGGGCTCTCTTATAGACATATCCTGCCTGCTGGTTTGCTCTATTGCTTCTAAACAAAATAGGCATTGGCTGATGTGCTGAGATATCTTTTCGCTTTTTTGCTCAGAGATAGTCCCATGGAGATAGGCAGTTAGATCGGCTTCAGACGGGCACTTTTTTGACCGCTTAAGGCCCGAACCAACTGCTTTATCGGCCAGATGTTTTTTTATCAAAGTATTGATATTATCCATTTTTTCCGTCCCTACTTATAATGACGTAAAAATTAAGCATTTTCTTTCAAACTAAATGTCTTCAATATTCCTGATCCCCTTTTCTTCCAACTTATCTTTTAATCTTTCCTTGGTTCGAAATATGAGGGTAGAAACGGTATTGATCGGTATGTTCAATATCTCAGCGATCTCTCTGTGTTTTTTATTGTATAGATAACTTAGGGTTATGACGATTTTCTCTTTGGAGGGTAATGTTCCCAGCACTGATTCTAAGGTCTGTTTTAGTTCCCGGGAATGCAGCAGCTGCAAGGGGTTATCGTTTGAAAAAGCCAGGTCTTTAAAAATAAAGGTAATATCTTTTGGTTCTTTCCTCTTTTTTTTGCGAAAATAATCAACAGCGTTGTTGCCGGCTACCATAACCAGCCAGCCGGACAGTTTTTCCTTATCTTTTATTTCTGCTAATTTAGGTTTTTGCCAGAGGCTGACGAATATCTCCTGGTAGATATTTTCTACGTCGCCTTCTTGAAATTGGTATCCCCACCTTCTCAGCCTATCCCTGATTGCCCAATAAATAACCTTTGAAAACCGCTCTATAAATTCTGACCAAGCTAATGGATTTTTGTCCAGGCAAAGGTTAATTAATTGACTGTCGCTGAGATCGTTCAACTACTTCTTTTTCTCCATAAACGCCTTCATAAAATCTACCGGAATGGGGAAAAGCGTGGTGGTGTTGTTTTCTTTGCCTACTTCTACAAGTGTCTGAAGATACCGCAGCTGCAGGGCGGTGGGGTTTTTCTCCATCATTTTAGCTGCCTGGCAGATCTTTTCTGCCGCCTGAAATTCTCCATTAGCGGCAATAATTTTGGCCCTTCTTTCTCTTTCTGCTTCGGCCTGCCGGGCCATTGCCCTTTTTAATTCCTCGGTTATGTCAACGTGTTTGACCTCCACGTTTGATACCTTGATCCCCCAGGGATCGGTCTGTTTATCAATAATGGTTTGGAGCTCGGTGTTTATTTTTTCTCTTTCTGAAAGAAGGCTGTCAAAGTCCATTTCCCCGATCACGCTTCGCAGGGTAGTCTGAGACATCTGGGCAGTGGCAAACTGGTAATCCCTGACTTCGACTATAGCCTTGATCGGGTCCATAATCCTGAAATAAACAACCGCATTTACCCTTACCGATACGTTATCCCTGGTAATAATGTCCTGGGGCGGCACATCTAAGGTTATCAGGCGCAGGCTTATCTTCTGGGCTGTATCTATCGGCCGGAAAAGAAAAATCATACCCGGGCCTTTCGGCTGGCGCAGGACCCGGCCCAACCTAAATACAACAACCCGTTCGTATTCATTTAAAATCTTGATGCAGTTTAACAGATAAAAAACCGTTATTGCAATAAATATCATTACGACACTCTCCCCTCATTAAACCGCTTTTCTTTAATCAGAAACTCCCTTCTTAAAATAATAATCGTTAGCAGCTTTGTTAATGGCATCTTTTCTTTTACCGTCTATTTCTACGAAATAAATACCAATGCCGTAAATCTTAGCGGGAGGTTTTTCCTCAACGCGCCTTACCACCCCCAGGCAGCGGGTCCGATCCATCAGAAACGGCAGGGTAATCTTGAATTCTAATAGTGTTCCCGTTTCCAGTTTTTTATTGTAGGTAAAAAACATACCTGCGGCGCTCAGGTTTTCTATTGCCGCCATATCCCACTTAGCGTTATTTTTGGATGTTATCTCCGGATAAACCCGCAGGCTGATTATAAAATGGTGCCTTATCCTTTTGTATCTCCTTCTCTCCAGGCCCGAATATGACATTAGTTATCTCCTTTTGTTTAGAGCCAGTCTCTGCAAATTTTTTTGAAGCCGCACATCCGACAGGCTTTTTCATTATCCGTGCAGGCAAAATCATCTTTTCTGGCAAGGTTTTTTTTACGGTCGTAGAGCAGTTCTTTCATGCCGAGTATGGATTTTTTTATGTAGGATTTTACATGGTTTAATTTCTCTTCGTTTATTTCGTGGGTAGTGTTTTTTAAACTTCCAAGATTGAATTCGACAGCAGATAGGTCTTTAAGCTCCACTCCCCATTGTTCTATGGCATATAAGCTATAACAGCCCAGTTGGATGGAAAAATCGTTATCCGGAAATCGGCCGGTTTTCCAATCGATTATAGTAATCCTGGAATCATCTTTAACAGCCAGGTCTAATTTAACCCAGATGGTTGTACCGTCAAGGACGAAATTTTGCGTTTTTTCATTTTGAAGGATATTAAGAGAGCTTTTGCTCCGCAAGTCCGAATAGAGCGGCGTGGTGAAAAAGTTCTTCAGGCAGGCTTGAGTAGACTCAAACAGCTTAACCCATTCTTCTTTTGGGACATTGATATTATACTCATGTTCAAATAAACCGGTCATCTTTTTAGGGTTTTCCCGATAGTACTTATTGGCCGACATCCGGAAATCATTTCTCATTTTTACGCCTACCGAGTTTAAGTAATAATTCAAGGGGTAATATCTTTTATTCCCCAGGTCTTGTATGATCTCACTGATCATGCAGTGGACTACTTCGCCCTTCCACATATAGCGTGACTTAAGCTGTTTGAGGATATAGATTTCCCTGATCTCAGGGTCGGAGTTGAAGCTCCATCCTCCCCAGAAACCGTATTTGTTGTAGTAATATTTCCTGCGGCACTCTCTGAATATCTCATCCCGGGATTTTGACCAGGAAAATTCATTTTTAAAACCAGCCATTGTTTAATCCAGGCCCATTTTTTTTCTGAAATCTTCCAGCAGTTTTTTTACATCGTTAGAAACAGACTTGTTTGTCAATAAGCCCGCATAGATAAGCACGGAAAACTGCCAGGATTCTTCCGGACCGATAATCAGGCCGCGGCGTATATCTTCTTTTTTTTGTAATTGCAGGGAAAAATGTTTTATTGCTTTTGCCAAAGACTGTTCATATACTTCAATAGTAGAGATCTCGTTGTTGTATTTTAAGGAAGGGAAGCTTATGCCTCTCATCAGAAGCAATGACCTGACCATATCTTCGCTTGCCGCGTAGTCTTTTTCAAACTCAAATCCTTCAAACTGCGGAAAATCCTGGGGCAGGACTATTAATGGTTTATGGACCAGGACCCGTCCTTTCCTAACCACCGTATCTCCAATGTTTATCGAAGATTCAGCCAGGAATGTATAAGGCAGGCTTGTTCTTTCAAAGGTCAATAAATTACTCAGGCGCGCCCTGACAATCTCAGTTTTTTCAACAGCCTTATTCCATCTTTCTTCCAGATTCATGATTTGCCTCAGAATTTTACAACCGGCACCTGTCTGGCTATTTCTTCTGTTTCAAAATATGCTGCGGGTTTCACCAGGTCTCTTAAACGAGCAAAAAGACTGCCAAACACCGTTCTTTTATAGGCATTAAATGATAAAACAGCATGGTTATACCTTCTTCTTTCCACAGCGATCCTGTTCTCTGTTCCTTCAAGCTGGCTCTGAAGAGCTAAAAAATTATCATTGGCCTTCAGGTTAGGATAATTTTCAGCCACCAGCAGGAGTTTGGAAAGCGCTGCGGTCATACCCCGCGATGCCTCTATTTTTTGAGAAGTTGTCTGAGCCTTTGCCCACTGGCTTCTAAGCTCGGTTATCTTTGTAAACACGCCTTTTTCATGAGCAGCGTAGCCCTTAACCGTGTTAAGCAGGTTGGGGATAAGGTCGTTTCTCCTCTGGAGTTGATTTTCTACCTGGGCCCAGGCCTGCTTGACATTTTCATCAAAAATCACTACGGTATTCAATCCCTTTATGAACCAGCCTCCCAGGCTTAATATTATTACTGCTGCGACAATCAAGACAATCCATATTTTCTTCATATAGCACCTCCTGATTAAATTGAGTTTACCACGAACCGCAGGCTCCGCCTCCGCCGCTTAATCCCCCGCCGAAACCGCCAAAACCTCCGCTAAATCCTCCCATATTGCCGCTGTATCCTCCACCAAACCAATGACCGCCTCTTCTCCGGCCGCTGTTCAACAATAAAAAACCGAATAATCCGAAACGAAAACCAAAAATTAAAATAAAAAATATAAGACTGAACAATATTTCCAGGGCTGATTTGGCCCTGGAAGCAGGGCCTGTTTCAAAGATAGGCACGCCGGCCTGGCTGAGGCCGGTCAATTCTACGTCATACTCTCTGGCGATCAAATCAGTGATTGTGTTTACACCGGTCAAAACCCCCTGGCTATATCGGTTGTTTTTGAACAAAGGAATTATCCCTTTGTAGATTATCTGATTACAGACAGCATCAGGCAGCGCTCCTTCAAGCCCATAGCCGACTTCGATCCGTACTTTTCTGTCTTTTGTCGCTATTAGCAGCAGCAGGCCGTTGTCCTTATTCTTCTGCCCGATTCCCCAGTGCTGGAAAAGCTCAACCGCATAAGTAGATATATCCAGGGGCGCGGTGGTAGACAGGGTTGCTATTGCTACCTGAGCAGTGGTTTTCTGCTCTAACTCTGATAAAAGGTTGTTTGCCTTTACCTTGTCCGATTCTGAGATTATTCCGGCATAGTCATTGATATACCCGGAATAGGCAGGATAATTTACTTCCTGACTGAGGAGGGGTATTGAGGAAAGGAGAATAATACTGCTAATAAATAAGGTTATGCCTAAAACACGTTTGGCCATCAGATTTTATCGGAACTTACTGCTAATTTTTGAATTTGATCGATGTATTTTTTAAGAAAAACCTCTACATCCTGGGAAGCTATTTTTTCATCATTGCTCTTGTCTCTTAATATTGCCAGAAATATATCTTTGTCTACGTTGAATTCGTCAGATAACTGGGTGAGTATTTCTTCTTTTCCCAGCGCCGGGGTTTTATCTTTAAGCCGTATTAAATTGCGGAAAATTGGTATTAATGAAGCAAGTGACTGTTTTAAAAGGGCTTCCATTCCTTTGCGCTTCAGTCCTATTTCCAGATAGGCCTGCCTGATCCTGATCAGTTTACCTTTTATCTGGTGCTCGCACTGAAGCCGGAGATTCTTGCTGTCTACTTCCAGCCCACTTAATATATCTTCGCCGTAGACCAGGATGTGATTTTCCTTCATTTCCAGAAATTCTACAGGAAATACATCACCGGAGGTCTCCATATGCTCACGTGTCAAAAATAAAGGCGCAACGATCCTTTTTTTAATCCCGCCTGATATGAGCTTAAGCGATTTTTTTAAATCAGAGAAATCCAGCTTATTTACGATGATTAAAATATTTACGTCAGATCTTTTATGGATAAAGTCTTTGCCGGCAGCACTGCCATAAATAACAATTGAACAGATATTGGCCTGGTGCAGGCTTAGTATTTGTTCCAGATAGGAAATAACAAGGCCTTTTACTTCCGGGAAGAGTTTTTCCGTATTGATCAATCTTGTTGTTGTTTCCATTGTTTCATTGTCGCTGTTTAAAAATAGGGTAGGAACAATTTATCCTACCCTATTTGAATGATTATGGTTATGTCTAAATAAACCTATTTTGGAGACTGTTCAGAAAATACTTCTGCGTCCATCTGTGGTTTCGGAAACATGCAGGTAGCTATATTAAAGAAACCAGAGAATAGATGAGCAAACATATTTGCTCCACCTTTAAGTATACCGACCGGTACCCCTACAACAGGGTTGTTTGCTTTTGACTCTTGATAGATGGCTTTTGGGACATCAATAAGACAGGTTGTTATCTGGACTACGCCTTTCTCAAGTTTTTTACCGCCCTCTGTTCCTTCGGCATAAACAGAACCCGTCACACTGATTAAAGTTATTGCGATTAATAAACAAATAATTAATTCTCTCCGTAACATTTTTTCACCTCCTTGTCCTTGTAATTTAACCTGCTTAATATAGCATATAGTAAAATACTTGTCAATGAAAAACATCATCAGTGTTATCTACGAATTAAAAGTGCACAGTTTTAGAGCAATTTAAATTTTAAAAGTGCGCACCTTAACCGAAATTAAAAATAATAACGCTAAAAAGGTCATTCTGAGGCCGAAGGCCGAAGAATCTCAGAAAACACGGTTTTATGGGAGATCCTTCGGTCGCCCTTCGGGAAT
>JAYELI010000024.1 GCA_034717435.1 Candidatus Omnitrophota bacterium | reverse complement strand
CTTCGGGAATACTCAGGACTTCCTTCGGTCGCTTACGCTTCCTCAGGATGACACCTATCTTAAAAAGAACAAAATTAAGGACTTGGGGAGTGTGCAGTTTTAAACTTTAAACTGTGCACTTTTAATTCGTAGATAACAAAAAGCAACATCTTTATTGACAAGCAATTAGTAAAATGGTAAAATATTTCTCTTGAATATTGTATTGAGGAGGATAATATGGTCAGGAGTATGAGCGGGTTTGGCCGGGCAGAAGCAAGGTCCGGTTATGGCAAGGTTATGGTTGAGATAAGGAGCCTGAACCACCGGTATTTTGAGTTTTCCTCCCGTTTGCCAAATAATATTTCGGTTTTAGAGGGTAAAATAAAAGAATGTATCTGCAAGAGTATTTGCCGGGGAAAGATTAATCTTTATCTGCAGATTGAAAGGGTCAAAGGCGCCAGCGCAGGGCTTAGCATTGATAAGCAGGCAGCTCGCAATTATTACAAGTTATTGAACCGGTTAAAGAAAGACCTGAAACTGAACGATAATATTCGGCTGGATCAGATTCTTTCTTCCCCGAATGTCCTGGTTTATGAAAAGGCGTCTGAAGATGCAGCCAAGGCCTGGCCGCTTATTGAAAAGGCGCTTATCCCGGCATTAAACAGCCTGGTAGCGATGAGGGAGTCCGAAGGCAGAAATTTAAAAAAAGACCTGGTCAAAAGAATAGGATTGATCGAAACAGCGACAGCTAAAATCGGAAAATGCTCTGTTGGCACGGTTCATAAGCACAAAACAAAACTGCTGAGCAGGATTAAAGAACTTTCCAAAGGCCTGGATCTGGATAAAAAAAAGATAGCAGGCGAGATAGCTATTTTTGCCGAGCGCAGTGATATTACCGAAGAACTTACCCGGTTGGCAGCCCATTTGTCTGCGTTTAAGAAAAAGCTTTCAATAGCTAAGCAGATAGGCAGGACCCTGGATTTTATTATCCAGGAAATGAACCGCGAGATCAATACGATTTCAGCCAAAGCTAACAGTTACAATATTTCTAAACAGGCTATTTTGATAAAGAATGAACTGGAGAAGATCAGGGAGCAGGTTCAGAATATCGAGTGAGCGGAGCGGGGATGAAAAGCGGGTTAATAAAACTGGGGTTTGATAACGTAGTAGTAGGGGATAGGATCGTGGCAGTGGTCTCGGCAAACGCTGCTCCGATTAGAAGACTGAAGGATTCTGCCCGGGAAACCGGCAGGCTGGTCGATGCTACTAACGGCCGCCGGACCAGGGCGGTAATTATTACCGACAGCAACCATATTATTCTTTCCAGCGCACAGCCGGAGACAATCGCGGAGAGAATGAAAGGCAAAGACTAAAAGTGGCTAAGCAAGGCCTGTTAATAGTTGTTTCTGCTCCGTCGGGAAGCGGAAAAACCACTCTTTGTAAAAAACTGGTTTCTGCCTGTTCTGATGCAAGGCATTCCATATCTGCAACCACCAGGCCTGTCCGGAAAGGAGAAAGGAACGGACGGGATTATTTTTTTTTAACGGCTGAAGAATTTAAAAAAAGAAAGCAAAATAAGGAATTTCTGGAGTGGGCGAGGGTTTTCGGCGAGTATTACGGAACGCCGCGTAAGTTTATCAAAGAATCAACAAGAAAAGGAAAAGACGTTGTTTTAAACATAGATGTCCAGGGCGCGCTCCAGATTAAAAGACTTGATCCGGAAGCAGTATTCATTTTTGTTCTTCCCCCCTCGCTCAAAATCCTTGAGCAGCGGCTGCGTAAGAGAAAAAAGGACAGCGCGCAGGAAATCTCAAAACGCCTCCGGTTAGCTAAAACCGAAATCAGCCGGATAGATAATTACGATTACGTTATTGTTAATAAGAGCATTAACGATTCTTTTCGCAGGCTTCTGGCTATTGTAACGGCTGAGAAATGCAAAATCAAAAGAAAAGGAAGGAGATAAATGGCCTACATTCCCGTTGACGAACTGATGAAAAATATCGACAGTATTTTTAAATTGACTATTTTGTCCGCCCGCCGGGCAGCTGAACTTAACAACGGTATGCCTAAACTGGTGGAGGCTGAATCCAAAAAACCAGCGATTATTGCCCTGCAAGAAATAGCCCAGGGAAAAATAAGCTATAAAGTTTTCAAAAAATGAAAAAAAGAGAAATCGTGATTGGTGTCTGCGGAAGCATCGCTGCCTATAAGGCGGTTGAAATAGTCAATCGCCTTGTCAAAAAAAGGGTCAATGTAAAAGTGATCATGACCAGATCAGCCGCTGAATTTGTCGGCCCGCTTACTTTTCAAACACTGTCCCGGAATCCGGTGATGGCAGGGCTGTTTGAAGATTCAAAGGCCTGTCGGCCGGCTCATATTTCTCTGGCCGCCTCAGCCGATCTTATTTTGATTTGTCCGGCTACAGCCGGCATAATCGGCAAGTTGGCCAACGGTATTGCGGACGATTTATTAAGCTGTACAGTGCTGGCGGCTAAATCAAAAGTAGTTATCTGCCCGGCAATGAATGAAAGAATGTATAATAACAAGATAGTTCAATCTAATATTGAAAAATTAAAGCCCTTAGGATACAGGTTTATCGGCCCCAGATGGGGAAGCCTGGCCTGCGGTTATGAAGGCAAAGGCCATTTGGCCGAGGTTGAAACCATCTTGAAAGAAGTAAAGAAGATTTTAAAATGACCCTGCCCAAAACCATCCTGATTACCTCAGGTCCTACCCGGGAATTTATAGATCCCGTCCGGTTTATATCCAATCTTTCTACCGGAACAATGGGTTATCAGTTAGCCAGAGAGGCAAGAGCGCGTAATTTTAAGGTTATCTTGATCAGCGGGCCTACCGGATTAACCCCCCTTAAGAATGTCAGGTTTATTCCAATAACAACAGCTCTTCAGATGAGAAGAATGGTCAAAAAGTTCTTCAGCCGGGTCGATTGTCTGATTATGACCGCCGCTGTTTCAGATTATCGAACAGCCCGGTCTAAACCGGAAAAGATAAAAGCCCAACGCCCGTTGACCTTAAGATTTGTAAGGAACCCCGATATTCTGGGTGAAATAAGTAAGCATAAAGGCAAAAAAATATTGGTGGGGTTTAGCCTGGAAACGAGAGATTTAATTAAAAACGCCCGGTTAAAACTTAAAAAGAAGGGATTGGACTTTATAGTTGCTAATAAAGCCGGAGGCCGGTGCCGGCCTTTTGGCGATAATAAAGTGTCTTGTATGATCATAGACAAATTTGAAAACGAAAAAAGGCTGAAGAATATATCCAAGAAAAAGTTATCCAGTCTCATATTTGATAAAATTAGCGCTATTGAGCAAGCTTGATGCTCGAGGCTGGTTTCCGGTTTCGATACCAGCATCGACAACCGCAAACGAGCTTCCAATCTGTTAGCTAAATTTTAAAAGTGCACAGTTTAAAGTTTAAAACCGCGCACCCCCTAAGTCCTTAATTTTGTTCTTTTTAAGATAGGTGTCATCCTGAGGGAGCGT
>JAYELI010000023.1 GCA_034717435.1 Candidatus Omnitrophota bacterium | reverse complement strand
GTATTCCCGAAGGGCGACCGAAGGATCTCCCATAAAACCGTGTTTTCTGAGATTCTTCGGCCTTCGGCCTCAGAATGACCTTTTTAGCGTTATTATTTTTAATTTCGGTTAAGGTGTGCACTTTTAATTCGTAGATAACAGTGTTAGGTCAAGAAGCAGTGTTTACTGCCGGTTTTTTCTCGGTCAGTTTTACGCTGACCAACTTGGATACTCCGGACTCCTCCATTGTCACGCCATACATCACATCAGCCATGCTGATGGTCTTTTTGTTATGGGTAATGATGATAAACTGGGAGGTTTTGACAAAATCATTCAGGACCCTGGTAAACCTGGTTATATTGGATTCGTCCAACGGCCCGTCAATTTCATCAAGCACACAAAAGGGAGAGGGTTTAACTTTGAATATGGCAAACAGCAAGGCCACTGCGGTAAGCGCCTTTTCTCCTCCGGAAAGCAACGATATGTTCTGCAATTTCTTGCCCGGGGGCCTGGCAATTATCTCTATCCCGCTTTCTAAGGTATTATTCTGGTCAAGCAAAACCAATTGAGCGTTTCCACCTTCAAACAGCAATTTGAAAAAATCTTTAAACGCGTCCTGTATCTTTTCAAAAGATTCCATAAACAGCTTACGGGTAGTCCTGTTTATCTTCCCAATAGCCGAATGCAGGGAATCCTTCGCATTTTCCAGATCCTGTCTCTGACTGGTCAAAAAGGAAAACCTGTCCTTTAGCTCCTCGTGCTCCTCGATCGCTACCAGGTTGACCGGGCCGACAGCCTCGACTTTGGCCTTTAATTCTAAAACTTCGTTTTTTAACCTGTCCCAATCGGTAACACCGCTTATATCTGCCTTGTATTCCTCTAACTTAACCTTATAATCCCGGCTGATCCTGTCGGTTATGGTATCGCCTTTATAAGAGATCTCAGCCATCGAAAGGTTGAAATTATGAATTTTATTTTTAATCTCTTCGGCAATGCTTTCTTTTTCCTCAAAAAGCTCTTTTTTGGCGCTTGTCTTGTTTTTTAAATCCTGACTGCGCAATTTTAGATCAGCTGTTGTCTCTTCTGCTTTAACCTTCTCAACCGACAATTCCCGGATAGAATTCTTCAGTTTTTTCATCTCGGCTTCTAATTCATCCTTCCTGCATTTGCCGGTTTCTATCTGATTCCTTTTCAGCTCAAGAGCCTGATTCTGGTCCCCAAAGCTTGTTTTCAGCATCTGCAGGGTATTTAAAAAATCCTTTTCCCTTTCAACAAAAACAGAAACCTCTGCCCTGAGCTCAGCTATTTCAATTATGGCTTTTTCCCTCTCCTTTTCCCTGAAAGTTATAGCCTCCTGTGAAGAAAACACTACGTTATGGGTATGGCTGTCCTTTTCTTTGATCTTATCTTCGCTGTTTTTTAAGGTTTGTTCCTTCTGTTTCAGTCCTTCGATCTCGAAGGTTATTTCTTCGATCTCCAGGCCCAGCAGGGATAATTCCCCGGCAAACTTTTTTTCCGCAGACAGCAAATTCGCCTTATTGCTGTTGACATTTGTCTGCGCTAATTCTTCGTTATGCAGAGATTTTCTAACTGCGGCGCCTATTTTCTGTAATTCTTCCTGCTGGATATGTTTTTGCCTGAGCTTTTCTGAATTATCGGCAATGACGCCGGCCAAGCTCTTGATTTCCTCTCCAAGCTCATCATACTGCAGCTGACGGGAAAGAATACCTTTTTCTTCATCCGGGAAGCCGACAGTCATCAGTTTATCCTCAACGACCGTTTCCCCGTTTAAGGTGATCAAATTACAGCCCTTTAAAACAGGATTTTTACCAAGGGACAGGGCCTGCCGGAATGTTCCGACAATCAGAACATCCTTCAATAAATAGGAAATAATTCCCTTAAGCGAAGAGTCTGTCTTGACAAAATCCACTGCCCTTCCGAGCACGCCTTCAATATCGCCCGTTTCTTTCAGGCTGTTTGCCGGCTCAGATATCAAGATATCCTTGATCAAAAAAGTTACCCGGCCGTTTCTTTTTTTGCTTAAATGCGAAACAGCACTTTCAATATCGCTCAGCGAATCGATAATAATAGCGCTGAGGTAATCTTTTAAAGCTGTCTCTATGGCCGCATGGTAGCCCTTTTCAACCGTAATTAGATCACTGACTACCCCGATCATCCCGCTTAATCCGGAAAGGTCTTTGCTCTGGCTTGTTTTTAACTCTTCCAAAAACTCTTTTTTTGACGATTTCAACGCAAGCCGGCTTTTTTCGTTATTCAACTCATCTGCTATTTGCGCAATTTGCCCTTCAAGCAGTTGTAAACGGCCGGTGTTTATCTCCAGCTCTCTATGCAGGCCTGCTGTTTTAACCTGGTAATTTTGCTCATCGGCCGAAAGGATCAAGACTTGTCCTTCTAAACCGGCCTTCTCTTTTTGCACATTATTCTGCTCTAACTTCAGCCTCCTCTGCCTGGCGCCGGCATTCTGTAAATTGACCGTGATCTTGGCTAATTCATTCCTGGATCTTGTCAGACAGGCCGCTACGTCCATTAACTGGTTTCTGGAGCTGGTAACCTTTTCCCGGTTGGCTTTGATCTGCTTGTCTATCTCGGCCAGGCCGTTTTCCTTTTTTGAAAGCAGTTCCTGCCTGCCGGATCTTCTGCCGCTAAAAGCTTTTATTTCTCTATCCTGCCGGCTGATCTGCGTATTTAACTGATCTATTTTTTCGATAATGGTTTCTATTTCCTGCGTTAACAGACCCTCCTGCGAGTCTATTTCAACAGACCTTTCCCTGTCCAGGGCTATTTGGTGCTGATTTTTATCAATGGAGCTGTCAATAAGCATTGACTTTTGCCGGACTCTTAAAAGATCTGCTTCTGTATTTCCCAGCTGGCGTTCTAATTCGGCCAGCTCGGTACGCATCAAATCAATTTCTTTTATTACTAAGTCTTTTTGTCCGGACTGCAGGGAAATCTCCTTCTCCGACACCGCCTTCTGGTTTTTGATCCGGCTGTATTCATAAACAGCTAATTTTAATTCCAGTTCCTTTAAGTTTTCAAATAATCCCTGATAACGCTGAGCCTTTTTGGCCTGACGCTCGATAGACCCTATCTGACGTTTGACCTCTGTTATGATATCGCTTACCCGCAAAAGATTACTTTCTGTCTGCTCTAACTTCCGTAATGCCTCTTTTTTTCTGGACTTATACTTGGTTATTCCGGCTGCTTCGTCAAAAATGTATCTTCTTTCTTCCGGCTTGGAGCTGATAATCAAATCTATTTTACCCTGGGCCATCATCGAATAAGCAGTGGTCCCGATACCTGTTCCCATAAAAAGTTCGACTATATCCTTTAACCGGCAGGGGATTTTATTAAGAAGGTAAATGCTTTCTCCTGAGCGGAACACCCGCCGGGAAACAGTGACTTCTTCATAATTCACCGGAAGGAGTTTGGGTGAATTAGACAGGGTAAGGGAAACCTCGGCCAGGCCCACCGAGGACCTTGAGTCGGTCCCGTTAAATATAATATCCTGCATCTCGAGCCCTCTTAATTCCCTGGGACGCTGTTCTCCGAGGACCCATTTAATGGCATCGGCTATGTTGCTTTTTCCGCATCCGTTCGGGCCGACAATAGCGGTTACCCCGGGTTCAAAGTTGAGGACCGTCCTGTTGGCAAATGATTTAAAACCGAATATTTCTAATCTTTTAAAATGCATGTAAGTTTCCTTTTACCCTGAGCTATGGGCTTTGAGCTATGGGCTTTGAGCTTAAATGCAAAGTTCACGGCTCATAGCTCATAGCCCACAGCTACTTAAGTACTTCTTTAAATCTTTTAATAAGCAATGGAACTACTTCGAACAGATCCCCGACAATGCCGTAAGTGGCTGTCTTGAATATCGGCGCATGGGGATCTCTATTAATAGCTATAATTATATCAGATGATTGCATTCCAATCAAATGCTGAATAGCGCCGGAAATCCCGCAGGCAATATATACCTTCGGACAAACCGTTTTACCTGTTTGGCCGACCTGATGCGAATAAGGGATCCAGCCGCTGTCCACTGCCGCCCGGGACGCGCCGAGGGCTCCACCCAGGGTAAGAGCTAACTGCTCAAGCAAACTGAAATTTTCAGGGCCCTTTATCCCCCTGCCTCCGGAAACAATAACGTTCGCCTCGGCAAGGTTGACTGTTTTTTCAACCTCTTCAACCTGTTTTAAAAGTTCTGTCCTTGACCTTAAAGACGCTTCGCTGGCTTCAACCTCTATCACCTCTCCGCTAAGCCCTTTATTTAACTCAGATTCTTTCATTACCTTATGGCGCACGGTTGCCATCTGGGGCCTGTGATTTGGCGAAATTATAGTTGCCATGATATTTCCGCCAAAAGCAGGCCTGGTCTGGAGAAGTATTTTTTTCTCCTCATCGATTTCCAGCCCGGTGCAGTCAGCGGTCAGGCCGGCCCGGACATTGACCGCTACCCGGGGAATTAACGAGCGGCCGATGGAACTAGCTCCGGCCAGCACTATCTCCGGTTTATGTTTTTGAATGAGGCCGGTCAGTATATCGGTGTAAGGATCGGGCCGGTAATCTGTCAATTCCGGAGAAGAAACCAGGTAAACCTTATCCGCCCCCCGCCAGATGAGTTCATTGGCTTTATCCCTGATGTTATCTCCCAGCAACACACCGCAGAGCCCGGTGCTTAACGTATCGGCTAATTTCCTTCCTTCTCCCAGCAATTCATAAGATACAGACTGGATTGCTCCTTTTTTCTGTTCGCAAAATACCCAGACCCCGCTGTAATCTTTAGGATCTGTTTTTATTTTTTCCGGCTTCTCCAGCAGTATTGCCCCGAACTTACAAGCCCTTACACATTCACCGCAATATGTGCAGTTATCTTTGATTACCGGCAGTTTATTGATAAGCTCGACGGCGTTATACGGGCAGACCCGGACACAGAGCCCGCAGCCGGTACATTTTTCTTTGATTATTTTTATCATAGACTTAACCTGTCTACATTTTGCAAAGTTTCACAACAATGCCTTTAATTTTTTCTCCAAATCCTTTCTATCCACAATAAAAAGGACGGCTACGTTTTTACCGTCTATATGATAAACAATCCGGAAGTTTCCGGCTCTCAAACGATACAGGGGAATTTTAATACCCTTAAATTTCTTGATAATACTGCCCCTGGGAAACGGAGCTGTTTTTAGATGTTTCGCTGCCTGCAGGATATTAAGCCGTATTTCAGCATCAAGCCCATTGAGATCCTTTCGAGCAACTTTGGTAAAGACAACTTTAAATTCTTCCAACGTCTTTCTCTGCCTTTTCAATGAGCTTGTCAATATCTACGGTTTCTCCGGACAAATACTCCTGGTAAGCTTTTTTAAGTTTCTTTTTGAATTCAGGGTGATTAAGAAGAATATAATCCTCCAGTTCGTCCCCGGAAATGTGATGTATGACCACACAGGGTTTCCCTCTTAAAGTGACAATCACATCCCCATTATTTTCAGTATAATGAAGCACGGCTGAAGTTTTATTTTTTAACTCTCTTACATTAACGAATTTCATGTTAACTTCCCTCCTTTCGTAGCTACATTTGTAGCTACTTTAAGTATATCCTATAAAGAGGAGGTTGTCAAGAGCAATTCAAAACTCCCGAAGAATGACAAACACTGAAAGCAGTCTGGATCCTGCGGTCAAGCCGCAGGATGGCAAATAAAAACATCTTTCTTTAAAACCTCAACCAGCTTATCCACCGCCTCGTGAATCTCACCGCTGAAAATCTCGCCGGCCTCCCGGGACGGAGGGGTAAAAATCCTGACCACCTGGGTGGGAGATCCTTCAAGTCCGATCCTGTCAGGCTCAACCGGGAGATCTTTGCTTGACCATTTGATTATTTCCGCTTTTTTCGCCCTGAGCATGCCTTTTAAAGATGAGATCCGGGGCTCATTTATTTCTTTGACCACGGTCAGCAAACAGGGTAAAGGAGATTTAATAATTTCAAAACCGTGTTCGGTCATCCGCTCGGCGCGGATAAAATCTTTATTGATCTCTTCTATTTTTTTGACATAGGTTATCTGGGGAATATTGAGGTGGACTGAGATACCCGGGCCTACCTGGGCAGTATCTCCGTCTGAGGCCTGTTTGCCGCAGATTATCAGATTAAAATCGCCCAATTTTTTAATCGCCCGGGCCAGGGTATAACTGGTTGCCAGGGTATCTGCCCCGGCAAATGCCCTGTCTGATAAAAGAATTCCTTTGTCAGAACCTAAACCAATAGCTTCCCGCAGGGCAGATTCTGCCTGAGGAGGACCCATGGTTAAAACGGTTACCTCTCCTCCCGCGCGTTCCTTCAACCGCAAGGCCTCTTCAATAGCATACATATCAAAGGGGTTGATAATGCTTTTAACCCCTTCTCTGATGAGGGTATTTGTCCCGGGGTCTATTCTTACATCTGTTGTTTCGGGAACTTGTTTGATGCAAACGATTATATTCATGTTTTGGGCTTTGGGCTTTGAGCTTTGGGCTGTGAGCTTTGGGCTTTGGACTGTGAGCTTTGGGCTTTGGGCTGTGATCTGTGGGTTTTGAGTTCATAACCCACAGCTTAGCTTATCTTTTTACAGCTTCTTTAATCAGGTGTGACGCGATGATGTTTCTCTGAATCTGGTTAGTGCCTTCGTAAATCTGGGTGATCTTGGCATCGCGCATATACTTTTCTATCGGATAATCCTTCATATAGCCATAACCGCCGAATATCTGGACGCAGTCAACAGCAACCTTCATTGCCACATCAGAGGCGAATAGTTTTGACATGGCTGAATCCATGGAAATCTTTTTTACGCCGGCATCTATTTCCCGGGCTGCGGCATAAGTCAATGCCCGGGCTGCTTCGATTTGGGTAGCCATATCCGCCAGCATAAACTGAATACCCTGAAAAGAGCTGATCGACTTGCCGAACTGCCGTCTTTCCCGGGCGTATTCAACGGTCAGGTCAAGCACTCCCTGGGCAATCCCCACTGCCTGGGCAGCTATGCCCGGCCGGGATTTATCAAACGTCTGAAGCGCGATCACAAAACCCGTTCCTTCCCTGCCCAGCAGGTTTTGCCTGCTGACCTTGCAGTCGGTAAAAGACAATTCCCGGGTAGCCGAGGACCTGATTCCTAATTTTTTCTCTTTTTTTCCAAACTCAAACCCCGGAGTGCCTTTTTCTACTATAAAAGCGCTGCTGCCGCGCGGCCCCTTAGCTTTATCAGTCACTGCAAAGACCACGTAAATCTCTGCCTCTCCCCCGTTGGTTATCCACTGCTTTGTCCCGTTTATTATATAATCATCGCCGTCCTTTTGGGCTGTAGTCCGGATAGCAGCAGCATCTGAACCCGCGCCCGGCTCAGTCAACGCAAAGGCGGCTAATTTTTTTCCGCCGGCCAGGTCAGGCAAAAATCTTTCCTTTTGTTCGTCTGTCCCAAAAAGGGTGATCGGATAGGCGCCCAGCGCACTGCCGGCATAACTAACCGCTATTCCTCCGCAGGCCCGCGATAATTCTTCAGTGGCTAAAGCAAGTTCCAATACTCCTCCGCCCATGCCTTCATACTTTTCTTCAATGAATATCCTGAATAAGTCACTCTGGGCCAGAACCTTCATTATCTCCCAGGGAAACTCCTCTTTTTCATCAAGCTCGGCAGCCACCGGCCTTATCTTTTCCTCAGCGATCTTTTTACAGATATCCTTGATCATCTTCTGTTCTTCAGTTAAAAAATATTCCATTTCTTCCTCCAGGAGTTTGAGCTTTCAATCTTCATTTCCGGATTCTGCGGTCAAGCCGCAGAATGACGATTAATCCTGTGTCTCCGGCCCGCCAATTATTATTTTAAAACCTTTATCACTAAAGAAATTTATTGACCCCGCCTGCTTTTTTAACTCCCCTAACGCCTCTGTATCATAGATAAGTTCGCCGACAGCCCGAATCTTTTCTAAAAACGTGAGTTTATTTAAAGGAACAAGAGCCTGAATAGCCCGATAACTTCTCGAAGTTTGTATCGTCTGTTTAAAATTACGCTCAAAGGGCGCGCCCAGCGGAATGATTTCAATTAATATAAAAAGCACGGCGAGAATAACCGCTCCCCGGACAAATCCTAAAAATGCCCCCCCGGCCTGGTTAAAAACAGAAAATTTTGATTCCTTCCGCTCTTTTTTCCGGGCTAATCCGGTAAGGAAATACCTGACAATCGTTAATAATACAAGCGCGGAAATAAAAATAAACAAACTGAAAAGGATGTTTCCCGCCCGGTGATAATAAAACCAGGACAGGCCCAGGCTCAGGCCTAAAACCAAAAAATCAAGCGCAAATCCGCTCAGGCCCCTGCGAAAACCTATAATAATATTATATAAAACTATTATCAAAATAACAACATCTACCAGCCAGCTTAAGATCTCCATTCCTACAAGCCTTCTCCTGTTTTTTCTATTTTTTCGCCAAAAACAATAGCCTGATATATTTCGATCCTGACATCTTTATAATTGGTCCTCCAGTAATCGGAAGGCGCGCCCTGCTTACTGCAGAGATGTGACAAAAACATTTCCTTATCCGGAATTTGTTCCCAGACCTGAGGCAGGTAAGTCGAAGCTCCGTACCGGGTATATATGACTACGCCGTCTTTGCCCGGCCTTAATTTCCCGAGCAGGTCTTCGGGTGTCTCAAAGCTTAATTCTTCCGGCGGGGTAAGAACGCTTATTTCGATCCTGACTTTTTTAAGTTCATCGCAGGCCAGGCAGGGAAACCGCGGGTCCCGGACAGCAGCTGCTACGGCTCTATCCATAACATTCTTATAGAGTTCTGTCCTGGCCCCAAATAACCCCATACAGCCTCTTAATCCGCCTTGCTTTTTAGTCAGGGTAACAAAACAGGCTCTTTTCTCCCTTAAATCCTCCGGCACCTCTTTTTTTTCGATCTTGAGCATAGCGCCGTCTTTTAAATAAGAAGAAATCGTTCGTCTTGCTAAATCGAGCAGATATTGTTTTTCTTTTGCTGTGTATTTTTCATTCATCGCCGTAATGGTAACGATAACCGATTTTTCAGGGTCGAGATACCGGTTAGCAGTCCTGGTAATATTTTCAGCCGTTATTTTCCCGATCCTTTCGGGATAATGCTTGTAGTTATTATAACCTAATCCGTACAATTCATCAAGCCCCGAAGAAAATGCCAGGGCAGCGTTGGATTGAAGGTTGATAATCCAGCTTCCGATCAATGCGTTTTTAGCGCGCTTAAGTTCACCGGCGCCTACCGGTTCAGTCCTTAATAATTCGATCTGGCTGATCAGGAGATCCCTTACCCTGCCTATTTCTTTAGGTTCGCTTGCTGAGTGAAGAACATAATAACCGGGATCTAATCCCATCACGTGGTAAGAACCGACTACATAACTAAGCCCAAGGTCCTCTCTGATTACCCTGAACAACCTGCCGTCCTGGCCGGAAAGCACAGCGGTAATGACCTCAAAAACATACCTGTCGTTATCGGCTATCGCTATTGTATGGAAGCCGGCCAGGACAGTTGCCTCTGACTTATCCATATACTTTTCGATTCTTTCCTGCCTTGTCCGAGTTTTTTCGGCAGGAATGCTGATTTCATCTGCCGGTTTTCTTTTTAAACCTTTAGATTTTTTAGTTAATATGCGTTCGGTCTCTTCCGGATCGATATCTCCGAATACCGCGATAACCATATTGCCGGCCAAGACATAACGGTCATAAAATTCCAATAGATCCTCCCGCCCGATATTGGATAATGACTCTCTTGTGCCGGTAACTTCAAATTGATAGGGATGAGTTTTGAATAAGCCGGATTTAAGCGCCTGCCGGGCAGTATCAAAGCTGTCTTCTTTTTTTTCTTCTATCCGGGCCGTCATTTCTTCTCTTACCTTTTCTATCGCCGGCTGATCGAATGCCGAATTAATGAACGCATCCATTAAAACGTCTATTGCGGTTTCTAAATCCCCGCTTAGGACATCAAGCGAAACACCGAAGCTGTTATTGCCGCTATAAGAAGATACCTTTGCGCCGATCGAGGCCAGTTCTTCGAATATGTCTTCGCTTGATCTTTTCTTTGTGCCCTTAAGGAGCATTTTAGCGGTAAAAAGCGAAATACCGTTGCTGGCTTGCTCTTCAAGCCTTACCCCTCCTTTTATCACCGCCCTTATCGAAACAGCGGGAGTGGCATGATTTTCCTTCAGTAAAACCGTCAGGCCGTTATTAAGGATTATTTTTTTGATCGGCAAATCTACTGTCTTTTCCTGCCCGTTCATTTTTGACGGCTCTTTTGTCCCGGGCACAAGCATTGCCTGAGTCAGGTTATTGGGTTTAAAATACTTAAGCGTCGACCTTTTAATATCATCTAAGGTGACCGAGTTTATTCCGTCAATGTATCTTTTTGAAAAATTAAAATCTCCGGTTAAGGCCTGGTTGACCGCCAATTGCCCGGCCTGCGCTTCAGCGGTCTGCAGGCTGAAGATATAATCGGCTAAAACCATCTTTCTGGCTTTGTCAAGCTCTTGATCGTTTATACCGCCTTTTTTGATTTCAGCTAATTCCTCTTCGACGGCTGTGACTGCCTCAGGGATTTTTTCCCGGTCAAGCAAAACCTTTATTCCGAATATACCCGGGTCCCGGGGGGTGTAACTGAACGCGCTGATCGAATGCACTATTTGTTCCTTCTCTTTCAACCGGGTATATAACCTTGAGCTCCTGCCTTCTCCTAAAATAATCGCCGCAACATCCATCGCGTAAAGGTCAGGTGAGTTAAGCTCCGGGCCGTGAAAGCCGATAAGTAAATGCGCCAGGCCCTGGTCTCTACCCTCGACAATTTCTCTTTTGCTCATTTGCACAGGTTCGCAAACAACAGCGTAGGGCATGATTCTGCCTCTTTGCAGATATTTAAACGCCTTTTTTACCTTTAAAAGAACCTGTTCAGCCTCTATGCCGCCGACAACCGATAAAATGATATTATTAGGGACATACATCTGCCGGTAATATTCTAAGATATCGTCTCTGGTCAGCTTAAGAAATAACTCTTGATATCCGATTACCGGCATACGGTAAGGGTGTTCTCTAAACGCGGTAGACCAAAGGAGTTTTGAGAGATAGCGGTCATTGTCATCATTACCCCGCCGCATCTCATTTAAAATCACATTTCTTTCTTTTTCCATTTCCCGGGAGTCAAAAGAGGCATTTGCCAATACGTCGCTCAAGATATCCAGCGCCCGGCCCAAATGTTCGGCAGGCAGGGTTATTTCGTAACGGGTATAGTCAAGGGTCGTGTAAGCGCTTATTTTCCCCCTGCTCTGTTTAATCTGGCGGGCTATCTCGCCCACCCCTCTTTTAGCGGTTCCCTTAAACAGCAGGTGTTCTATAAAATGAGAGATGCCCGAACCGCTAAACCTGCCTTCTGTCGCGCTGCCCGCTTTAACCACACAGACTACCGATACGACAGGATGAACAGGAACCGGCTTGATAATAACGGTCAGTCCGTTGTCTAAGATATAACGGGAAGCTTGATTATCTGAGAATCCCCGGGAAGGTATGAATACGGTTAGAATTATCAGAAAGGCTGTTAATAAACGCATTGCGCATTACTCGTTAAATTCCTTAACAACCAGGACTGCATTATGCCCTCCGAAACCAAAAGAATTTGACATAACTGCCTTAACTTCGGTTTCTCTGGCTGTATTCGGAACATAATCAAGGTCGCAATCCGGATCCTGGTTTTCATAATTTATAGTAGGGCTGATAATATTATCCCTGATTGACAGACAGCAAACGATAAACTCTACTGCCCCGGCCGCGCCCAATAAATGGCCGGTCATCGACTTAGTAGAGCTGATCGGAATCTTTCGGCTAAACTCGCCAAAGACCTTTTTTACTGCCAGGGTCTCTACTTTGTCATTAAGAAACGTGGAAGTCCCGTGGGCATTAATATAGGAAATATCGCGGGGCTTAAGTTTTGCGTCCCGAAGCGCTTCGTTCATTGCCCGGCTTCCACCTTCGCCTGTCGGTTCAGGAGCAGTCATATGATAAGCATCGGAGCTCATTCCATAGCCGCTAAGTTCTGCATAGATCGGAGCGTTGCGGCCTTTGGCATGCTCCAGGCTTTCCAATATTACCATCCCGGCACCCTCGGCTATTATGAACCCGTCACGGTCTTTATCAAAAGGACGACTTGCTTTTGCCGGCTGGTCATTTCTGGTAGATAAAGCCTTCATTGCGCAAAAAGCACCCAGACCGATGGTGGTGATACAACTTTCACTGCCCCCGGCAAGCATCACCTCGGCATCGCCGCGTTGAACAACCTTAAAAGCACTGCCGATGGCATGAGTCCCCGAAGCACAGGCAGTAACTATTGAAAAATTCGGGCCTTTAAGCCCAAAAGAAATAGCCACCTCGCCGGAAGCCATATTAACAATGAGCATTGGAATAGTAAAAGGCGATATCTTGGAAGGCCCCTTTGCTAAGAATCTGTTGTGTTGTTTTTCGATGGTGTATAAAGAGCCGATACCCGAACCGATCAAAACTCCTATTTTACAGCGGTCTTCCTTGGCAAGTTCAAGAGAAGAATCCTCTATTGCCATCCTGGCAGATGAAACAGCAAACTGCACAAACCTGGCCATTCTTTTTGCTTTTTTAGGGGAAATATATTCGGAAGGGTCGAAATTTTTAACTTCGCCGGCCATCTTAGAATCAAAAGGAGCAGGGTCTAATTGAGTAATGCGGCCAATCCCGTTGCTTCCTTTGCGGATATTACCCCAGAACTGCTCTTTTTTATTCCCAACAGGTGAAATTACACCCAGGCCTGTGATAACAACTCTTTGCTCGGGCATAGTTACTTATTTATTTTTTCTTCTATATATTTAACAGCCTGCCCGACCGTGGTTATCTTCTCAGCATCCTCGTCGGGTATCTCGATTCCAAATTCCTCTTCTAAGGCCATTACTAACTCGACCGTATCCAGGGAATCAGCACCTAAGTCGTCAATAAAAGAAGAATTGATGTTAACCTCTTCGGACTTAACGCCTAATTGCTCAACAATGATCGCTTTTACTTTTTCATCAACAGCCATAGATATTCTCCTTTCTTACATTACCATTCCGCCGTCTACCCGGATTACCTGGCCGGTTAAATAAGCTGAATACCCGCTTGCCAAAAACAACGCTAAGTTGGCTACATCGGTAGAACTGCCAAACCTGGCTAATGGAATTTGAGCAAGCATTTTACCTTTTACATCCTCAGACAGCTTTGCGGTCATATCTGTCTGGATGAAGCCCGGGGCTATAGCGTTTATATTAATTCCCCGGCCGGCTACCTCCCGGGCTATTGACTTCGTAAAGCCGATTATGCCCGCCTTGGAAGCAGCGTAATTTGCCTGACCGGCATTACCGATAAGGCCGATGATCGAAGCTATATTAATAACCTTACCGCTTCTTTGTTTTACCATTAACCTTGAGATGATTTTGGTGCAGTTAAATGTGCCTTTCAGGTTAACGGCCATCACCTTATCCCAGTCAGATTCTGACATCCGCAGGAGCAAATTATCCCTGGTGACGCCGGCATTGTTGATTAGTATATCAATCTTTTTAAATTTGTCAAGCGCTTTTTTGGCCATATTATCCACTTCTGAAAGATTAGAAACATCACAGCTTATTCCCAGAGATTTTTTACCTGAAGACTCTATTTGAGCGGTTGTTTCGGCTAGATCGTCTGCGTTTAAATCACAAATAACAATGTCTGCCCCGGCTTTAGCAAAAACTATGGCAATTTCTCTGCCGATGCCCCGGCCTCCGCCGGTAATCAAGGCTACTTTATCGTTTAACAACATATTATTTTCCTCCTGGATATTAACAATTTAACAGTTTATCAGTTTGGCAATTTAACAGTTTAACAGTTTATCAGTTTGGCAGTTTAACAGTTT
>JAYELI010000022.1 GCA_034717435.1 Candidatus Omnitrophota bacterium | reverse complement strand
GGATCTCCCATAAAACCGTGTTTTCTGAGATTCTTCGGCCTTCGGCCTCAGAATGACCTTTTTAGCGTTATTATTTTTAATTTCGGTTAAGGTGTGCACTTTTAAAACATAAATCGCTCTAAAACTGTGCACTTTTAATTCGTAGATAACACCCATAGAGATTATCTTGACACCTCCGAATGTTTAATGTATAATATTTTGTTTAGTAACTATAAGCCTTTTATTTAGTTAACTATAGCTGTAAATATAGCCTTCCACAGAACTAAAAGCACAAAAGCCCGTTAAACGAATCGTAAAATAAGTGTGTTATGAGTTTTGTGAAAGGCATGCTATAGATAGTAAGGAGGTGTGGAACATTGTATAAGCATTTGACTGTACTTGTTTCCGGATTGATCGCCTTTGGAATAGGGGTTGCTCTTTTTCTTCTGGGCTATGTGATAAGGAAATTTATGGCCGAAAGAAAAGTGAAAAGAGCCGAAAAGGTGGCCGGGGAGATGCTGGAAAGAGCCCGAAAAGAGTCCGAGGCCAGGCGCCGTGAGGCCGAATTAGAGGTAAAAGACCAGCTTTACAAAGCAAGAATTGATTTTGAACGGGAGACCAAAGATAGGCGCCAGGAAATTTTGGCGCTGGAAAAAAGAATTACCCAAAAAGAGGAAAACTTAGACCGCAAGGTCGACATCCTGGAAGAAAAGGAAAATCAGGTTCAGCAAAGGGAGAAGGGTATATATTCCAAAGAGAAAGCCGTTGAAGATAAAAAGGCAGAGTTAGGTGTGCTGATCGATGAAGAGAAAGATAAACTGCAGAAGATATCAGGCCTTAGCGCTGATGAGGCAAAAAGGCTTCTTCTTTCCAGAATGGAAAGCGAAGTGAGAAGAGAAGGCTTGCTGATGATTAAAAGAGTCGAAGATGAATCCCGGGAAACAGCCGATAAAAAGGCCAAAGAGATCTTAAGCCTGGCTATTCAACGCTATGCAGCTGACCAGGTTGTTGAATCAACGGTTTCAGTGGTCAACCTGCCCAGCGATGAGATGAAAGGGAGAATTATCGGCCGCGAGGGTAGAAATATCAGGGCGTTAGAAGCAGTCACCGGAGTGGATATCATAATAGATGATACTCCCGAAGCAGTGGTTATTTCCGGTTTTGACCCGGTCCGCCGCGAAACCGCCAGGCTTTCTCTGGAGAAGTTAGTGGTTGACGGCCGGATACACCCGGCGCGGATCGAAGAGGTTGTCGCCAAAACTAAAAAAGAACTGGCTGAAGCAGTTCAGGAAGCAGGGCGGCAGGCTGTCTTTGATACCGGTGTTCACCGGATTCATCCGGAGATGGTTAAGCTTTTAGGCAGGCTTAAGTACAGGACCAGTTACGGCCAGAATGTCCTGCAGCATTCAAAAGAGGTTAGTCAGTTGATGGGTATAATAGCAGCTGAGTTGGGTGAAGATGTAAAGATTGCCAAACGAATAGGCCTGCTGCATGATATCGGTAAGGCATTAACCCATGAAATAGAAGGGCCTCATGCCAAGCTCAGCGCTGATCTGGCAAAAAGATATGGTGAATCGCCGCAGGTTATTCATGCAATAAGCGCCCATCATCAGGACGAAGATGCCAAAAGCCTGATGGCTGTTTTAATTCAGGCTGCCGATGCTATTTCAGCAGCCAGGCCGGGGGCGAGGCGCGAAACCTTAGAGACATACGTTAAGCGGCTTGAAAAATTAGAGTCAATAGCTAACGCTTTCAAAGGGGTAGAGAAAGCTTATGCTATTCAGGCCGGCAGAGAAGTCAGGGTCATTGTCCAGCCCAATAAGATAGATGATCTGGCGGCTGTAGGCCTGGCCCGCGAGATTACCGGAAAAGTAGAAGAACAGTTAGAATATCCCGGCCAGGTAAAGGTAACGGTAATCAGGGAAACACGGGCGATCGACTATGCTAAATGACCACTTAGGGAGTGTCAAAGTAAGATCTTTCTCTGACACTAGCGAACGAAGTGAGCGATGACACTTTGAATCTTTGACACTTTAAAAGGAAGGCAAAGATGAAGGTTTTAATGATCGGTGACATTGTTGGCAGTCCCGGGCGTCAGGCAATAAAGACTCTCCTGGGTAAGCTCAAAACAGTTCATAAACCGGAACTGGTGGTTGCCAATGGTGAAAATGCAGCTGGGGGCAGCGGGCTTACCCCGGCTATGGTTAAGGAACTTTTATCTTTTGGGATTGATGTAATAACCAGCGGTGATCATATCTGGAAGAAAAAAGAGGTTCTTGACATAATAGATATTGAAAACAGATTGCTTCGCCCGGCCAATTATCCTTTTGGTGTTCCCGGTAAAGGCAGTTTGGTGATTGAGGGGAAAAGTGGAATAAAGATCGGAGTTATAAATCTTTTAGGCCGCGTGTTTATGATGCCCATGGATTGTCCTTTTAAATCAGTCAGGGAAGAAATAGACCGGATAAAAAAGGAAACCAGGGTAATTGTTGTAGATATTCACGCTGAAGCAACCAGCGAAAAAATAGCCATGGGATGGTACCTTGATGGCCTGGTCAGCGCTGTGGCCGGTACCCATACTCATGTGCAGACATCTGACGAAAAGATACTTCCCAATAAAACAGCCTATATCAGCGATATAGGGATGACCGGACCGATAAACTCTGTGTTAGGCAGGAGGAAAGAGCAGGTCTTAGAGCGGTTTATTACTTGTATGCCGGTTAGGTTCCAGATGGCTGATGAAAACATTCAGCTTCAGGGGGTTGTGATAGACATTGATCCCCGGACCGGCCGGGCAAGTTTTATCGAAAGAATAATAGAAAAATTGTAGGAGTCTATAGCCCTTCGCAAAAGATTATGTACAGGATACTGAAAAAGGAAGACCTAAATCCTTCCGTTTGTTACCTGGAAATATCCTCACCCCAGATTGCTAAAGCGGCCCAACCGGGCCAATTTATTATCCTGCGAATAACTGAAAAAGGAGAAAGAATTCCCTTAACCATCCATGGCTTTGATGAGCCCGAGGACACGATTAGTATAATTGTTCAGAAGGCAGGCAAGACAACAGATCAATTATGCTCTTTAAATGCCGGTGACGGTTTACTTGACCTGGCCGGTCCTCTGGGCAAGCCCTCCCTGGCTGTCAAAGAAAAAAGAGTTTTGTTTATTGCCGGAGGAGTAGGCGCGGCTGAGGCTTATCCGATCGCCCGGGCGATTAAGCAAGAAAGGGGAGAAGTAGCTGTTATTCTCGGAGCTAAGTCCGCGGAGGACTTAATATTGGAAAAACAGTTGCGGGCCTTAACCAGTAAGGTTTATGTCTCTACTGATGATGGTTCTTATGGCCGCAAGGGATTTGTAACCGATCTCCTCAGTGAGATCTTGCTAAAAGATAAATCTTTCGATTTAATCTACGCTATCGGGCCGCTGGCGATGATGGCCGCGGTAAGTAATTTGTCCAGGCATTATAAGGTAAAGACATTGGTTTCTCTTAATTCGATTATGCTGGATGGGACCGGGATGTGCGGTTCATGTAGGGTGACAGTCGGCAATGAAACAAAGTTTGCCTGCGTAGACGGACCGGAATTCGACGGGCATTTAGTTGATTTTGATGAATTGATGAAAAGGCAGGCCAGGTTTAAAAAGAAAGAATGCAGATCCCGGAAATTAGCTGGCAAAAAATGAAAGAGCAGAATCCCCAGGAACGGATAAACAACTTTAACGAAGTAGCCTTAGGTTATACCCCTGAACAGGCTATTTTGGAGGCAAAGAGGTGTTTGGGGTGTAAGAACGCGGGTTGTATCCAGGGTTGTCCGGTCGAAATAGATATCCCGGGATTTATCGCTGAGATCAAGAAAGGCAGTTTCGATAAGGCTTACCAGGTTTTAAAAGAGAAGAATAATCTGCCGGCTGTTTGCGGCCGGGTTTGTCCCCAGGAAACCCAGTGCGAGAAGGCTTGCGTATTGGCCAAAAAAGGAAAACCAATAGCTGTTGGAAGTTTAGAAAGATTTGTAGCCGATTGGGCAATTTCTCATGGTGTGTCAGAAAGACCAGAACAGAAATTTAAAGAATTAGAACGCAATACGCAATACGCAATAGGCAATACGAAAAAGATAGCAATAATCGGTTCCGGCCCGGCAGGTTTGACTGCTGCCGCTGATTTGGCCAAAACAGGATATCAGGTTATTATATTTGAATCACTGCACGCTGTCGGCGGGGTTTTGCGTTACGGCATACCGGAGTTTAGGCTGCCTAAGGAAATAGTAGATACAGAAGTCGGATATATTGAAAAACTTGGGGTTAAAATGGAAGTAAACGCAGTTATCGGCAGGATCAAGACCATCGATCAGTTGAGGGTTGAGGGTTTTAAGGCTTTTTTTATCGCAACCGGCGCAGGATTGCCTTATTTTTTAGGAATAAAAGGAGAAAATCTTAACGGCGTTTATTCAGCCAATGAGTTTCTGACCAGGGTTAATTTGATGAATGCTTATCGGTTTCCCGATTATGACACGCCGGTTAATATCGGCAGGAAGGTAGCGGTTATTGGCGCCGGCAATGTAGCGTTGGATTCTGCCAGGGTCAGCCGGCGGCTCGGGGCGGGCGAGGTTACGATAGTTTATCGTCGCAGCGAATCTGAAATGCCGGCAAGGTTTGAAGAAATAAAACATGCCCGGGAAGAGGGTATAAAGTTTGAATTGCTTACCAGCCCGATTAAAATCTACGGATATGAAAATGGCTGGGTTAGGGCAATGAGGTGTTTAAGAAACAGGCTGGCTGAGCCGGATGCAAGCGGCCGGAGAAGGCCGGTTGCAATACCTGATTCAGAGTTTGATTTTGACTGTGATTTGGTAGTAGTGGCTGTTGGCCAGGGGCCGAATCCATTACTGCTTTCAACAATACCTGAGCTGAAATTAAATAAACGGGGCAATATCGAGGCAGATCCGGAAGGCAGGACCTCGGTGCCGGATATTTTTGCCGGAGGAGATATTGTTACCGGCGCTGCCACGGTAATTGAAGCCATGGGCATGGGTAAACGCGCGGCCCGGGCGATCGATAACTACCTCACTAAACTGATAAACTGTTAAATTGTTGATGTAAAAAATTTTGTGTTTTAAAATTTAGAATACAAATCTCTATCTTAACAATTTAACCATTTAACAATTTAACAATATAATAAGATGGATAAACTTTTAGATAAAATAGACAGCCCGTCTGATTTAAAGAAACTGCGGCTTAAACAGCTTCCCCAGCTGGCTGAGGAGATTCGGGAAGAGATGATCAGGGTGGTTTCCCGGGCCGGAGGGCATCTGGCCTCGAGCCTGGGCGCGGTTGAATTAACCGTAGCTCTTCACTATGTTTTTGATTCCCCTCAAGATGCTATAGTCTGGGATGTGGGGCATCAGGCCTATAGCCACAAAATCTTAACCGGCAGAAAAAAAAGATTTCCATCACTGCGCCAGTCTGGAGGAATAAGCGGTTTTCCCAATAAAGATGAGAGCCCTCATGACTTATTTACTGTCGGTCACGCCTCTACTTCTATTTCACAGGCTTTGGGTTTAGCAGCGGCTAAGGATTTGGCTTCTGAAAAGAGAAACGTGATAGCTGTTATTGGTGACGGCGCGCTTACCGGCGGTATGGCCTTTGAGGCCTTAAATCATGCCGGCCAGCTTGGTAAGAAAATGATAGTTGTCTTAAACAGCAATGAAATGGCTATTTCTCGCAGCGTAGGGGCATTGAGTAAATACCTGAACGAAATAATTACCAACCCCATATACAACCGTGTTCGTAAAGATTTACAGACCCTGATAAAGAAGATTCCCCGGCTTGGGTCGGGGATGTTAACTACAGTTAAGAGATTGGAGGAAAGCCTGAAAGGGCTTCTTATTCCCGGCAGATTCTTTGAGGAAATGGGGTTTCGTTATTTCGGGCCGATCGACGGACATAATATCGCATTGATAGTCCGCACCTTAAAGAATATAATACAGATGAACGACCCGGTTTTGATTCATTTGGTTACGAAAAAAGGCAGAGGTTACAAGTGGGCTGAACAATATCCGGTCAGGTTTCACAGCGCTAAGCCGTTTGATATTAAAACCGGTGTCTCAAAACCAAAGGAATTATTTAATGTTACCTATGCGGAGGTTTTTGGCCGGACTTTGCGGGAACTGGCCTCTATAGATAAAAAACTGGTAGTAATTACCCCGGCTATGACAGCGGGTTCAGGTTTGATAGAATTTGTCAGGGATTTTCCGGAAAGATTTTTTGATGTGGGTATAGCCGAACAGCATGCAGTTGCTTTTGCCGCCGGCCTGGCTAAAGGCGGCCTTAAACCGATGATAGCTGTTTATTCCACATTCTTGCAGCGGGCTTATGACCAGATAATCCATGATGTCTGCCTGCAGAATCTGAATGTTATATTTGCTGTTGACCGGGCAGGAATAGTGGGTGAGGATGGGCCTACTCATCATGGAGTTTTTGATATTGCCTATCTTGGACACATTCCTAACCTGGTATTGATGGCGCCAAAGGATGAAAAAGAGCTGAAAGATATGTTGTTTACCGCTTTTTCCCATTCCGGGCCGATAGCCCTCAGATACCCCAAGACCAAGGGCAGAGAAATCGAGATTGATAAAAACTATCGGATTATTCCCATCGGCCAGGCTGAAATTATGAGAACAGGCGGTAAAATAGCTATCGTAGCTATAGGCAGTATGGTTTATCCTGCCTTAGAAGCTGCTGAAAAGTTAAGTAATCAGGGCATTGAAACTACGGTAGTCAATGCCCGTTTTATCAGGCCGTTAGACGAGGCTTTACTGGAAAAATTATTAAGCCGCAAAATTAAAACTTTAATTACGGTTGAAGAACATATTGGCCGGAATGGTTTTGGCAGCCTTATTCTGGAGTTTCTGGCAAAAAAAGGTAAAACAGATATTAAGGTTGAAAGGCTTACATTACCTGATTCGTTCATAGAGCAGAGCCCTCGGGAGCTTTTGCTTGATAAATACGGTCTTTCGGCTGCAGGCATTGTAGAAGCGGCCAAAAAGATACTATAGGTTCGTCGTGCGTTATGCGTTATACGTTGTGCATACTGCGTTTGTCATTGCGAGCGAGCGTAGCAAGCGAAGCAATCTCTATTTTCATTAGATTGCTTCGGCGCCTTCGGCACCTCGCAATGACGGAGTCGCAATACGCATGACGCACGACGCAAAACGAAAGGGAATTATATGAGTCAGCCGGTCAGGGTCAGGTTTGCTCCCAGTCCAACCGGACATCTTCACATCGGAGGCGTAAGAACCGCTCTTTTTAACTGGCTATTTGCCAGGCACAACAAGGGAAGTTTTATCTTACGGATAGAGGATACAGACCGCCAGCGTTCTAATAAGGCATTTCTGGATGAAATTTTAGAGAGCCTGCGTTGGTTAGGGCTTGACTGGGATGAAGGCCCTTGTTTTCAGGCCCAGCGCCTGGATTTGTACAGGAAATACAGCCGGCAGCTGCTAAAAGATAAAAAGGCTTATCGTGTTAATGGCCAGGATGCGATTATGTTTAAGGTTCCGGCCGAACAGGTAAAAATAAATGACCTGGTGCACGGTAAAATTGAATTTGACAACAGGCTCCTGAAAGATTTTGTCATCCAGAAATCAGACGGTTATCCTACTTATAATTTTGCCTGTGTAGTAGATGATTATGATATGAAAATTACTCATGTGATAAGAGGTGATGACCATATCTCCAATACTCCCAAGCAAACAGTCCTTTATCACGCGCTTAATTTTGAAACCCCGGAGTTTGCCCATATTCCCCTGATCATGGGCGCGCACAAACTGAGGCTTTCTAAGAGGGAGGGGGCCACAGCCGTGAATTATTATCGTGAACAAGGCTATCTTTCCGATGCGTTGGTCAATTTTCTGGCCCTGATGGGCTGGTCGCCGGGTAAAAATCAGGAAATAATAGACCGGGATGGACTGGTCAGCAAATTTTCGCTGGAAAAAGTAGTTAAGACCAGCGCAATATTTAACCCGGACAAGTTGGACTGGATAAACAGCCAGTACATCAAGAAGCTTGGCACCGAAGAACTGGTTCGTCTGACGTCTCCTTTTTTGGGAGAGGAAAATAAGGAACTGATCAAGCTTTTTCAGGGCAGGATAAAGACCTTGCTTGAGATAAAAGAGCAGACTGATTATTTTTTTCTGAAAAAACTCAGGTATAGCAAAGATGCCAGGGAAAAAATCACCGAGGATAAAAAAACCCCGCTTATTTTTAAGGAATTAATAAAAAGACTGAGATCTTTGGAAAATTTTACTCCTGAAAGCATTGAAAAACTCTGCCGGTCTTTGATCAAGGATTTAAATATACCCAGCACTTTACTGATTCATCCGGTAAGGGCGGCTCTCAGCGGACGGACAGTGACCCCGGGGTTGTTTGAGGTGGTTTCTCTGCTCGGAAAGGAAAAGACGATTAAAAGGCTGCAGGATGCCGTACTGATGGTTTCTAAAGCGGCCTGAATTCCACTGATATTAACTGGTATTTGTGATATAAAGGGAACAGGGAAGATGACAGAAATTAGGTTTCATGGCAGGGGCGGACAGGGAGCGGTTATTGCCTCCCGCATTCTGGCATTAGCGGCATTTAAGGAAGGCAGGAATGTCCAGGCATTCCCTTTTTTTGGAGTAGAAAGAAGGGGGGCGCCGGTAACCGCTTTTACCCGTATTGCCTCCAGGGAAATAAGAATAAGATCACAGATTTATCAGCCGGATTGCGTAATTGTCCTTGATCCCGGTTTGCTTAAAACAGTAGACATAACCCGGGGCATGAAAAAGAACAGCGTAATTTTAATTAACTCGGAACACAGCCCTTCTTGGTTTAAATTCGGTTTATCCAATGATAAAGTATTTACCGTAGACGCCCAGACAGTTGCCTTGAAATATGGCCTGGGCAGTCCTGCTTCACCGATTGTCAATACCGCTGTTTTAGGTGCCTTTGCAGGGATAAGCCCGGAGGTAAGGATCTATTCGATCATAGGTTCTATAGAGGAGTACGTTTTTATAAAAACAAAACAGAATGTAATGGCGGCCAAAGAGGCTTATGGTCTAATTAAGAAGGGGTGAATGGGATGAGAATCAATAAACAAAAAGATAAACCGGAAGAAAGCGCATGGCAAATAGCCCAGTCGATTATCAGCCGGGCGATCGAGATGGGAGCTACTGATGTTCATTTTGAGCCGGACAGAGATCCTTCCGGAAAGTGGATTTCGGTGAGGTACAGGATCAACGGAATCTTGAAAGATATAGGCAAAATAGAAAACCTGAGCAGTGGGCCGGAGTCAGTAATAAACGCGCTCAAGGTAGCTAGTGATATGGACCCCAGCCAGAAGCGTAAGGGCCAGGATGGCCGGTTTAATTTCAAGTTCGGGGAAAAAAACCTGGATCTGCGGGTTTCGAGCCTGCCGACGATCATCGGGGAAAAAATCGTCCTGAGGATTATAGACAAGGAAAAATACGTCAGAAAGTTAGAAGAGCTGGGGATGTCCGAAGAAGGACTGGATATATATAGATCGTTTGTTTCAAGGCCCCAGGGCCTTATCTTGATTACCGGTCCGGTGGGCTGTGGTAAGACGACTACTTTATATTCAACATTAAACAAGATCCAGACGCGGGAAAAGAGTTTTTATACTATTGAAGATCCGGTAGAGTCTAAATTTTCAGGTGTTAGCCAGACTCAGGTTGACAGCGAATTCGGGATGACATTTTCCAGCGGGCTGAGGGCTATTCTGCGCCAGGATTCAGAGGTTGTTATGATCGGAGAGATCAGAGACGCGGAAACAGCCCAGATTTCTTTGCGGGCTTCATTGGCCGGGTGCCTGATCTTCAGCACTTTGCACGCAAAGGATTCTGCCCATACCGTTATTCGTTTAATGGATATGGGTATGGAACCCTATCTTATTGCAGAGACCTTGAGCTGTATTGTTGCCCAGCGCCTGGTAAGATTGACCTGCGATCTTTGTAAAGGCAAAGGCTGCCAGTACTGCAATAATTCTGGTTTTCGCAGGCGCACGGGCATATTCGAGATAATGAAGGTTTCCGAGACGATCAAGACCTTGATCTCAAAACAGGCATCGGCAGAAGAGATTAATAATGTTGCTCTTGCAGAGGGTATGGTAACATTAAGGGATGCCGGCAACCGCCTGGTAACAAAGGGCCTTACCCTGCCGTCGGAAATATACAGGGTTTTAGCATCCGAAGAAGAGTAATTTTATGAAGAAAATTCTCAAAAGGCTGGGAGAAATTTTAATCGAAGGCGGGATCGTTAGTCAAAAACAATTGAATAACGCGTTAATGGTCCAGCACAAGGAAAGAAAACTTTTAGGCGAAATCCTTGTAAGATTAAATTATATAACCAAAGAAAAACTTGACTTAGCCCTGGCAAGGCAGTTTGGTTCAAAACTGGGCGAAATATTAATAAAAGATAAGCTGATTAATTTCAAACAGCTTCACAGGGCGCTTGAAAAGCAGGCCCAGGTCAATAGGAGTTTGGGCGAGGTATTGACAGATTTGGGCTATGTCTCTGAGCAAAACCTTCTTAAGGCCCTTTCGCTCAGATACAATATATCTTTTGTCGATTTAAAAAAGTACAAAATAAACATCGAGGCGCTAAATAAAGTGCCGGTTGAATTATGCAGAGAGCATAATGTTCTACCGGTTGACATCAAAGACGGATATTTGGTTATAGCAACCGCAACCCCGGAGGATGTTATTACCGAGGAGAACATAGAAGTGATAACCGGAATGAAGGTCAGGATAATAATTGCCTCGGCCGGAGAGATAAAGAAGAGGGTTAGCCCGTGAGCCCTGAGAAGACGAAAAAAACCGGCTCCAGAAAGGTTATTTTTAAAAGGGGAAAGGACCTGCCCTATTTAGTCGTTTCCTTAAGCAATACCCGTTCTAATAAGACCGGCAGCTGGATGTCAACCAGGCCGGTTGTTGACCGGGAAAAATGCACAGGTTGTATGCTTTGTTGGAAGTTTTGCCCTGAATCCTGCATTATCCCGGCAGATAATCCAACGATAACCCTAAGCTATTGTAAAGGCTGCGGTATTTGCGCCGAGGTTTGTCCGGTAAAGGCGATAACTATGGAGAGGGAAAAAAGATAAGTGTTGTGAGCTGAAAAGCTCATAGTTCATAGCTGATGGTAAATGAAAAAGAATCCGCCTCTGGCGGAAAATTCGTTGAAATTAAGCGGAAATCTAGACACATTCGTATATTTGTAAGTTTATAGATGTACCTATGAACTATCAGCTATCAACTATGAGCTAATATATTCGTGGTAATTCGTAGATACAAAATTAGCAATTTTAATTGGTAAGGTATTATGAAGAAGTTTATCACCGGTAACCATGCTGTTTCCTTTGGGGCAAAGATCTCACGGGCAGAAGTAATTGCTGCCTATCCGATTACCCCCCAGACAGAAATAGTGGAAAAGCTTTCTGAGATGGTAGCCAGCGGAGAGTTGAAAGCAAAATTTGCCAAAGTCGAGTCAGAACATTCTGCCCTGGCTGCTTGTATCGGCGCATCGGCTGCTGGATGCCGCAGTTTCACTGCTACTTCTTCGCAGGGCCTGGCCTTGATGCACGAAATGCTGCACTGGGCCAGCGGAGCGAGACTGCCGATAGTTATGGCTAATGTTAACCGGGCTATGGCCCCGCCCTGGAATGTATGGAGTGACCAGACCGATTCCCTGGCCCAGCGTGATACGGGCTGGATTCAATTTTACTGCGAAAGCAATCAGGAGATAGTAGACACAATTATTCAGGCCTATAGGATATCGGAGAAGGTAAACCTTCCGGCAATGGTTGTTTTGGATGCGTTTATTCTTTCTCATACTTCCGAACCGGTAGATGTCCCCGAACAAAAAAAGGTAGATAGATTTTTACCTTCTTATGATCCAAAGTATAAGCTGGATATTGATCAGCCGCATGCGTTTGGCGGCCTGGTTAACCCGGAATGGTATTATGAGTTTAGATACAAGATTGCCTGCTCAATGGAAGAAGCCAGGGGCTTGATCAACGAGGTTGGGAAGGAATTTGGAAAACAGTTTGGCCGCAATTATGGATTAGTAGAAAAATATAGGTCTAATGATGCCGATGTTATATTGGTTGTTTCAGGTTCGTTGTCCTCGACAGCAAAAGAGGCAGTAGACCGGGTGCGTAAAAAGGGACGAAAAGCAGGCCTGGTAAGGATAAGGGCCTTCAGGCCTTTTCCGAAAGAAGAGATCAGGAAACTGGCAAAAAAGGCCGGGGTAATAGGCGTGCTTGACAGGAATATTTCTTTCGGAAATGAAGGCATTTTCTTTTCCGAGATAAAATCAGCTCTTTATAGCCAAAAAAGAAAGCCTTTGGTTTATGGATTTGTCGTTGGATTAGGAGGCAGGGATGTTAGATGTAAAGATATCGAAAAGATGATCGATTCTTTATATAAAAAGCAGGGCTTAAAGAAAGATATCAACTGGATAGGCTTGAAAAAATGAAATTGACCATTCCTGAAAAAGAGATATTAAACCCCGGGCATCTTGCTTGCCAGGGCTGCGGGGCAGCCCTGGCTATGCGTTATGCCTTGAAGGCGCTTGGCAGAAAAACCATAATTGTTTTACCGGCCTGCTGCTGGACGGTTATTGACGGCCCGTTTCCTTATTCCTCGGCAGGGGTTCCGCTTTTTCATACTGCTTTTGAGACTGCTGCTTCCTGCGGCGCGGGAGTCAACGCTGCCTTGGAAGTTAAAGGGAAAAATGAGGTAACTGTTCTTTCCTGGGCCGGTGACGGCGGAACCATGGATATTGGTATTCAGGCGCTTTCCGGCGCTGCCGAAAGAGGAGATAACCTGATCTATGTCTGTTACGATAACGAGGCCTATATGAACACCGGCATCCAGAGAAGCTCTTCCACTCCTCATGGTTCATGGACCAGCACTACCCCGGTTAAGGCTTTTAAAAAAGGCCCTAAAAAAAATATGATCGAAATAATGGCTGCTCATAAGATACCTTACAGTGTCAGCGCCAGTATTTCTCATCCCGAAGACTTTATTGCCAAATTACAAATTGCCAAACAGCTCAAAGGCGTTAAATTTATGCAAATACTATCTCCCTGTCCTGCCGGCTGGAAATATCCTTCCAATCTTACGGTTAAAATAGCAAAATTAGCGATTGAGACTTGCATTTTTCCCTTATATGAGGTAAAACAGGGTAGGTATAAAGTCAAAAAACCCGCTAACAAAAAACCTGTTTCCGAATATCTCAAGCTCCAGGGAAGGTTCAGGCACTTAACCGGAGAGGAAATTGATGAAATCCAGAAAAACACTGATCAGGTCTGGAAGGAGCTTTTGAAAAAAGAAAAAGTATTTGGATAATTTAAACTAATTGCCCCGTTGGATAATTGGTAGTCCGCATGACTTTACAATGAACCAAATCAAAGATTTGGTTCATTGTAACCCTGAACCGAACGAGCAAAGCGAGTTCCGGTTCAGGGCTGGTTCATTGGTTTGGGACTGGAGCATGGCTGGAGCGAAATAAGCATGCATTATGTATATACATTATGGAGTAAAAGCGATAAAAAGTTTTATATCGGATCTACAACAAATTTGAAAAGGCGCTTGAATGAACATAAACTGGGTAAAGTTTACTCTACCCACAGGTTTTCTAATGCCCAAATTATATTTTACGAATTTTTTCTATCAAAACAGGATGCTTTCAGACGAGAACGTTATTTCAAAACCACAAAAGGTAAAAAGGTATTACGGTTAATGCTGAGGGATTCTTTGGAAGAAATAAACTAATTGCCCCGTTGGATAATTGGTAGTCCGCATGACTTTACAATAAACCAAATTTTTGATTTGGTTTATTGTAACCCTGAACCGAACGAGCAAAGCGAGTTCTGGTTCAGGGCTGGATCAAGATCATATATGCCTTAAAACAAAGTTAATAATAAACTAATTGCCCCGTTGGATAATTGGTAGTCCGCATGACTCTGGATCATGTTGTCCTGGTTCGAGTCCAGGCGGGGCAGCCAAATTTTCGAAGAAAATTTGGTCCTGAAGCAGCGTAAAGAGTTCTGACGGATAGGAAGAACTTAGCTGCTGAAGGACTTTGACATTCGAAGAAAATTTGGTCCTGAAGCAGCGTAAAGAGTTCTGACGGATAGGAAGAACTTAGCTGCTGAAGGACTTTGACATTCGAAGAAAATTTGGTCCTGAAGCAGCGTAAAGAGTTCTGACGGATA
>JAYELI010000021.1 GCA_034717435.1 Candidatus Omnitrophota bacterium | reverse complement strand
CTTCCTGAGGGAGCGTATGCGTAGGTGTCATCCTGTGGAGCGTAGCGACGAAGGATCTCCCATAAAACCGTGTTTTCTGAGATTCTTCGGCCTTCGGCCTCAGAATGACCTTTTTTCGGTTAAGGTGCGCACTTTTAAAACATAAATCGTCTAAAACTGTGCACTTTTAATTCGTAGATAACATAACTGATAGACAGCTTGACAAAATGATAAAAAGGGCTATAATATCTATCATACTTATGAAAGGGGGATGGAATTAAGTGCCGAAAGTGAAATTAAGGGAACGTGAACCGCTGGAAAGAGCTTTGAGAAGGTTTAAACGAAAGATGGAGCGGGAAGGCATCTTGAGACAGCTCAGAGACCGCAAGCATTATGAAAAACCCAGTGAGCGCAAGAGAAAGAAGATCCGGAGCTCAAAAAGCAAGAAAAAAAGTATTTAATGCAAGAAAAATCGTATTTTGAAGTCGGCCAATTTCTCTTTTTGAACGAGAAATACGACCAGGCAATAATTGAATTTAAAAAGGCGCTGGAAAAAAATCCTAAAAGCGCAGAAGTTCTTTACAGCTTGGGCATAGTTTACGAAGCCAAGAATATGCCTGAGCAGGCTAAGGAGTTTTTTAGGGCGGCATTGGAGCTTGACCCAAAGCATAAATTAGCCGAAAAACACCTTTCCAAGCTGACAGGGACATAATAATAAATGGTTAGGCATCCGGCTGCTGCCGGTTATTTTTACCCCAATTCGCAGGCTGATTTGACAAAACAAATAAAAAAATACGTCAACAAAGGCCTGGAAAAACTGCCTGCGATAGGCGCTATCCTGCCTCATGCCGGATATGTTTATTCCGGAGCAGTCACCGGAGTTACTGCTTCACAAATAGGGCCAAAAAACAGCTTCGTTATCCTGGGGTTAAATCATAGGCGTCAGGGCAAGCCTTACGCTATTATGACCAAGGGAAAATGGAGAACCCCTCTGGGAGATGTAGAGATAGATGCGCCTCTTGGAGAAACGATTTTAAAAAACTCCGATCATCTCCAGGAAGATCCCGAGGCTCATGCCAATGAGCACTCCATCGAAGTTCAACTGCCATTCCTTCAATACCTTCAGCCTGACGCCAGGATAGTGCCTATAACTATCAGCGGAGAAGAGGCCGGCGTCTTTAAAAAAATAGGCCTGGAAATAGCCCGGGCCGTTATCAGCCTGGGCAGAAACAGCTGTATTCTGGCATCCAGCGACATGACCCATTACGAGCCAGAGGATTCTGCCAGAAGCAAAGACAAGCAGGCTATAAATGCCATTCTTGGCCTAAACGAAGACCTCTTGCTGGAAAAGATCTCCGAGCTGGAAATCAGCATGTGCGGATATGCGCCGGCGGTTGCGATGCTTTCTGCCTGTAAAAAACTCGGGGCAAAAAGGGGCCGGTTGATAAAATACCGGACCAGCGGCGAAGTGACCGGGGATCATGAGCAGGTAGTGGGATATGCGGGGATACTGATAACATAATAATCCTTCGTCTCTCGTCCGAGTGAGCCCTTCGACTTCGCTCAGGGTAAACTCCGCGAACGATCGTCCCTCGGAACGTAAATTACAGGTTAACAAGATGTTTCCTTTTAAGCAAAAACCAAAGAAGATTACTCTGGTTCTGGGCGGGGGAGCCGCCCGGGCAATCGCCCATATCGGCGTGCTCGAGGTTTTAGACCGGGAAAAAATACCTATTGATCTAATCGTTGCAACCAGCATGGGAAGCGCTATCGGCGCTGCTTATTCTCTGGATCTAAACCTAAAACGGGTTGAAAAAATGGCTTTAGGGATTTCGTTTCGCGACCTGATTGATGTTATCATTCCCCGGATAGCCATCAACCAGGGAAAAAAGCTTGCCGAGACGATCAGCAGACTCACTCAGAATAAAGGATTCGAAGATTTAAACATCCCCTTAGCTGTTGTGGCCACCGATATCAGCAACGGCCAAACAGTGGTCTATCGGTCAGGAAACCTGTCCCAGGCTATTACAGCCAGCTGTTCCATTCCGGTTGTTTACCGGCCGATTAAAATCGATGACCGGTTTATAGTTGACGGCGGGATCAAGAATACCGTTCCGGTGGCGGTAGCCAGGCAATTGGGCGCAAAGTTTATCATAGCATCCGATGTCGGCTTTTGTATTAAAAAAGCTCTGCCGGGTAATATCTTTCAGATGATGATGCAGACTTACCAGATCCAGGGCCAGGAGCTGTCTAATTACCAATCAATGGATGCCGAGGTGGTCATTAAACCAAAACTGGGAGAGATTGATCAGATGGCTTTTGATAGAGCCGCCGAATGTATCGAAAAAGGCCGGGAAGCAGGTGAAGCGGCCTTAAAAAAATTAAAGAATTTTCTGCCGCCGGGGCCGCGCTGAATTATGGGTATATTATCCGGATTAATAGGTATTTTGATTGTTCTGACTGCAGCCGGACTGTTTTTTATTTACCCGGCATTTAAAAAAATATCTAAAGACAGTGAGCAGGACAAAGGCCTGGCGCTTCTTCAGAACCAGATCGAAAATCTTTCAAAATCTATCGGGGACAGGCTGGCGGAAACAAATCAATCCTTACAGCGGCAGTTCAGTGAAAGCGTCTCGATAGTAAGGGATGTAACCGAAAAACTCGTTAAGCTCGAATCCGCGAATAAACAGATAATTGATTATGCTTCGCAATTAAAAAGCCTTGAAAATATACTGAAGAGCCCTAAACAAAGGGGTTTGCTTGGCGAATATTTTTTGGAAACGCTCCTTGACAACACCTTTCCGCCGGGGCAATACAAAATGCAATATAGCTTTGCCGATAACTCCATCGTTGATGCGGTTATCTTCGTTAAAGACAAGGTAATTCCGATTGACGCAAAGTTTTCCCTGGAAAGGTATGAACAGCTGTGTAACGAAAAAAACCGGGAAAGAACCGCGGAAATAGAAAGAGAGCTTAAAACCGACCTAAAAAACAGGATTAACGAAACCAGTAAATATATAAAACCGGATGAGGGGACAACGGACTTTGCCATTATGTTCATTCCTGCCGAAGGAGTCTTTTACAACCTGCTCTCGTTCAAAGTCGGGGCGTTAGAAGCAAGTTCGGTCAATTTAATCGAATACGCCTATTCTAAACACGTAATAATCACTTCACCGACGACATTTCTGGCCTATCTGCAAACCATTTTGCAGGCCTTGCACGCCCTAAAGATCGAGGAATCGGTCAAGGATGTCATCAAAAAAGTAAAGGAACTGGGAAGGCACCTGACCTCCTATGACGAACTGATGAGAAGGGTCGGAAAAAACCTGAATACTACGGTGGGATCGTATAATTCGGCATATAAGGAATTTGCAAAAATAGATAAGGATGTATCTAAGATCGGCGGCGCCGAAAGGACCGTCGAACCGCTGTTGATAGACAAACCCGAGAATAACTAAACGAGGTTTAACAGGATGATTGATAAAAAACTGTTAGAAATGCTTGCCTGCCCGGCCTGCAAGAAAGAGGTCAGGTTGGAAGCAGAAGAGATAGTATGCGTTGGATGCAAAAAGAGGTACCCTATCCGCAACGGCATTCCAATAATGTTGATCGAAGAATCCAAAGGGCCTGACAAATCATAACATCAAAATTTAAAAAACTCTACCGCCGGCTAAAACAACAAAAGCTGGACGGCCTGCTGGTAACAAAATCCGTTAATGCCTGCTATCTTAGCAGTCTTACCCGGATAGATGCCTGGGCGCTTATTACCCCCGATGCCAATTATCTGCTTACCGACCCCAGGTTTGGCCAAATCTGCTTTGAAAAAGCAGTAAATTTCAAAGTCAAAATCGAACGCGGCCTTATCTACGGCTCACTAAAGAAGCTTTTCAATAAATTAAAGTTAAAACGCCTGGGGTTTGAGGCTAATTCTTTAAGCTACGCCGGATATAAAAGGCTAAAAACCGAACTTTCGCCGGTAAAGCTGACTGCGACATCCAATCTTATCGAAAATTTAAGAGCGGTTAAAGATGACAGCGAGATACGGAGCATTAAAAAAGCGATATCTATTACCGAAGAGGTTTTCAGCTCTGTAACCGGCCTTATGACACCAGAGGTAACCGAAAAATGGATAGCCGGAAAAATAGAGTTTTTTCTTAAGGATTTAGGGGGCGAGGAAAGCTCTTTTCCCGCTATAGTAGCCTCAGGACAACGAACGGTCCTGCCGCATGCCCGGCCCGGTGATAAAAAACTACAACAGAACCAGCCGGTTTTGATAGACATGGGAACAAGCCTGAACGGCTATAATTCCGACTTGACAAGAATGGTGTTTTTAGGTAGAATGACCCAACGGTTTGAGGCAATTTACAATCTGGTGATAACCGCTCAGGACAAAGCAATAAACCGGATAGCGCCGGGGGTTAAAGCCTGCGAAATTGACGGCACAGCCAGAAGGTATTTAGCAAAACACGGACTGGCGAAATATTTTATCCACAGCTTAGGGCACGGCGTAGGAAGAGAAGTTCACGAACAGCCCCAAATATCCAAAAGCAGTAAAACAGAATTAACCAAAGGCATGGTAATAACTATTGAGCCAGGTGTTTACATCCCCGGGTGGGGAGGTATCCGCATAGAAGACATGGTGCTGGTAACCAGCCAGGGCCATGAGGTCCTATCCAGCCTGTCAAAAACCATAGTTAAGCGATGATTAATACAAAAGATTTTAAAAACGGAATGGTAATAAAGCTTGACAATTCCCTTTACTATATTCTGGAGTTTCAGCACATAAAACCCGGAAAAGGAGGCGCTTTTGTCCGGACAAGGCTCAAGAATTTAAAAAGCGGGGCTGTGATCAATAAAACCTTCCGGGCAGGAGAAAAGGTTGAAGACGCCTATTTAGAAGAGAGGGCTTTACTGTTCAGCTATAAAATTGATAATTTTTACCATTTCTTAAATGAGAAAACCTATGAAGAAACGATTATCGACAGCCACCTGCTTGCTGATTGCAAGGGTTTTTTAAAAGAAAACGACCATGTTACCGCTTTGCTGTGCGACAATAAAATAATAAAGGTTAAAGCGGCTAACTTCGTAACATTAAAAGTGGCTTACACCGAACCGGGGTTTAGGGGCAACACAGCCCAGGGAGGATATAAACCTGCTAAGTTAGAAACAGGCCTGGAGATTCAGGTTCCCTTGTTTATTAATCAGGCAGATATCATAAAGATCGATACCAGGACCGGTAAATACATGGGGAGAGCTTAAAAATGAATCTAAAAGAAATAAAAGAAATGATCAGCCTGATGAATGAAAATAACCTGACCGAGTTAGAAATAGAGAGGGACGGCCTGAAGATTTGTCTTAAAAAATCCGGGGGTAAAACAATAGTAAAAAACCTGCCCGCCGAAGAGACAACTGAACCTGCTAAAATCGCTGAAGACACGCATCTAATTGTTTCTCCGATGGTCGGGACATTCTACCGGGCCCCTTCGCCGGACGCCGACCCATTCGTTGAATCCGGACAGACAATAGAAGAAAACCAGGTCATCTGCATAATCGAAGCCATGAAATTAATGAACGAAATAAAATCCGACGTAAAAGGCAAAATAGCCGAAATCCTGGTTAAAAACGGAGAAGCGGTGGAGTTTGGACAGCCGTTGTTTAACGTAGAAAAACTTCAAGTTTAGCAATTTAACCATTTAGCAGTTTAGCAGTTTAATTTAAAGGAAATTTTTTTGATGTTCAATAAGGTATTGATCGCCAACAGGGGAGAAGTGGCCCTGCGGATCATCAGAGCCTGCAGGGAAATGGGAATAAAGACAGTGGCTGTTTATTCGACGGCAGATAAGGATTCTCTCCACGTTCGACTGGCTGATCAAGCCGTATGTATCGGCCCGGCCCCAAGCAAGGAAAGTTATCTTAACATCCCGGCGATTATTAGCGCCGCGGAAATCACGGATGTGCAAGCCATACATCCGGGCTATGGTTTCCTGGCCGAAAATCCTCATTTTGCCGAAATCTGCCAATCCTGTCAGATCAAATTTATCGGGCCCGGGTCAAAAAGCGTAGTATTGATGGGCGATAAAACCATCGCCAGAAAGACTGCAAAAAAGGCGGGTATCTCGACAGTTCCGGGAAGCGATGGTGTTGTTAAGACCAAAGACGAGGCGATTAAAATCGCTAAACGGCTTAAATACCCTGTGATCATAAAGGCCAGGTTAGGCGGCGGCGGTAAAGGAATGCGGGTTGCCCATAACGACGGGCACCTGATCAGTTCTCTGATGACCGCCCAAAGAGAGGCCGAAGCATCCTTCGGGGCCGCTGACATATATATAGAAAAATATATCGAAGGGGCCCGCCACGTTGAAATCCAGATTCTCGGCGACAACTTTGGCAATATAGTCCACTTAGGAGAAAGAGACTGCAGTATTCAGCGAAAACATCAAAAATTGATCGAAGAATCCCCTTCTCCGATCATGACGGCCAAACTGCGCAAAAAGATGGGAGAAGCGGCTGTTAAATGCGCCAGGATCGCCAATTATACCAGCGCGGGAACCGTGGAATTTTTAGTCGATAAAAAAAATAATTATTTCTTTATCGAAATGAATACCAGGATCCAGGTCGAACACCCTGTTACCGAAATGGTAACCGGGATAGACCTTCTCAAAAAGCAAATCAAAATAGCCTGGGGAGAAAAATTGAGGACCAAGCAGTCTGATATCAAAATTAAGGGCTGTGCGATCGAATGCAGGATCAATGCCGAAGATCCCGAAAGAAATTTTATTCCCTGCCCGGGCAAAATTACGAAATTGAATCTTCCCGGCGGCCGGGGAATCAGGATAGATACGCATGTCTATCCGGGTTATGAGATCTCCCCTTACTACGATTCTATGATCGGTAAATTAATAACCTATGGAAAAAACAGGTCTGAGGCCATCCATATTATGCGGCGCGCATTAAAAGAATTCATAATAGAACCGGTAAAAACAACCTTGCCTTTGCATAAAAAAATATTGGAGAACCCGGATTTTCTAAAAGGCCGGGTGCATACTGCTTTTATTGAAAAGTTGTTGGAAAAAGGATAAGGGGGTAAAATGAAATTAACAAACTTTCTGGTAATAACCTTGTACACCTTGAGTTTTTTTGTCATCGGCAGTTTCCTGGTCTGTCTTTCCAGCGGCCTGATAACACTCCCGGAAGTCATTAATAACGTCACTCAGTTTTATTATTCGTTCAGCTTAAACACGGTGATCATCGGGATAATAGGGGTGCTTTTGATTTCAATCAGCTTTCTATTTGTTATCCATTCTTTGGAGGGGATATTCGGAGCGGAAAAGGATATTTTATTCAGCGGCTCCAGCGGAATGACCACGGTATCATTCTCCGCCCTGGAAGATATAATCAAACGGGCAGGCAGTCAATTCCTGGATATCCGGGAGATAAAACCCCGGGTTGTTATCAAAAAAAAGGGGCTGGATATTTTGGTGAGGGTAGTATTTTATTCGGGCGTAAATATTCCGGAGATAAGCGAAAGACTGCAATCATCGATAAAAGACCGGCTTCGGCATGTGCTGGGGATAGAAGACGAGATCAGGGTTAAAATTCATGTCGCTAAAATCATCGAAAAGAGCAGGAAGGAATTAAAAAGGGACGATACAACCAGGCGGATGGAACTTGGAGAATAAGGAGGTATCAGTGAAAATCGGTATATTAACCGGCGGAGGTGACTGCCCGGGGTTAAACCCGGTTATCCGGGCCATAGTAAGAAAAGGCCTTTTAAGGGGGTATGAAATAACAGGCATCAGGGATGGGTGGAAAGGGCTGATCGATAACGATACGATCCGGCTGGATATCGATTCAGTATCCGGAATTATCAATTACGGCGGAACCATACTCGGGACATCCCGCACCAACCCTTATAAAAAAGAAGGGGACGCTAAAAAGGCGATTGATAATTATAACCAATTAGGGTTGTCTGCCTTAATAGCAATCGGCGGAGATGATACCACCGGAGCAGCGTTAAAGTTGTCCAAACAGGGCTTAAACATAATAGGGGTCCCCAAGACCATTGATAATGACCTTTCAGCCACTGATTATACCTTTGGGTTCGATACTGCCGTTAATATAGCTATGGAGGCAATGGACCGGTTGAGAACCACTGCCGAATCGCACCACCGGGTTATGGTTGTAGAGATAATGGGAAGGCATGCCGGCTGGATCGCTGCTGAAGCAGGAATAGCTGCCGGGGCAGATATAATTTTGATTCCCGAAATACCCATAGATATAAACGAGGTCTGCGGTTTTATTGAAAAACGCCGCGGCCGGGGGAAGCTTTTCAACATCGTGGCAGTAGCCGAAGGGGCAAAGCTTTCCAGGCAGTCCGAGATAACTCAAAAAAAAGATACCGATGCCTTTGGCAACGTAATGCTTGGCGGAATAGGAAAAGCCCTGGCTGAGATAATTGCTGAAAATACAGGTTATGAAACCAGGTCTGTGGTCTTAGGCCACCTCCAGCGCGGTGGTTCTCCAACAGCCTTTGATAGAATTTTAGGGACCAGGTTCGGAGTAAAGGCAGTAGAACTTGTGACCGATAAAAAATTCGGGCAGATGGTCAGCATCCAGGGCAACAAGATCACCTCGGTGCCTTTAGAGGAAGCGGTAGGAAAATTAAAGACATTAGACATGGAGCTTTATGAAATTGGTAAAATATTCTCTGGTTAAATCACAAATTACAATGACCGGATCCGGTTTTGGCCATTGTAATTTTGTAATCAGACTGTGTCACGCAGCTGCCTGATTTATCAGGCACAGCATAGAGCGCCCAATAAATTGGGCAACTACAACATATTGTGTATCAGTATACAACGAAATGAATTACGACACAGTCTGAATTGTATATTGTTTGTAATTCAACATGTCATTGCGCAAGGATATTTGCGATTATGGAAAATAAAATACGAAGTGTTTTTAAAGAAAGTATCCGGGTTAAGGAAAAAACGTCCCGGGAGCAAGTTGAGGTTATTGTTGAAATAACCCGGCTGATAATTGGTTCGTTAAAAAACGGCGGGAAGGTTTTACTCTGCGGCAACGGCGGCAGCGCGGCTGACTGTCAGCATATCGCCTGTGAATTTATCGGCAGGTTTAAGAAAGACAAAAAACCCCTGCCGGCTATAGCGCTTTCTACCGACACATCTGTTCTGACCAGCCTGGCAAACGATTATTCCTATGAGCTGGTATTTGCCAAACAGCTTTCCGGCCTGGGAAAAAAGGACGATATCCTGATCGCTATTTCAACCAGCGGTATGGCCCCAAACATCATCAAAGCAGTAAAAACCGCTAAAGACCTGGGCCTTAAGACCGCCGCCTTTACCGGTAAAGACGGCGGAAAGCTTGCCGCGTTAGCAGACATTGCTTTTATTGTTCCGTCCCACGATACACCCCGGATCCAGGAAACGCACATTACCGCTGCTCATGCGATCTGTGAGATAGCAGAAGAAGCATTGTATAAAATAGATACTACGTAATATCAACTCAGAGGTTAGGATCATTTAGTATTCAGGATTTATAAAAAATGGCGAACAGCAAAATAAAAGATCCTCTGAAGTTAAAAGGGATCATTACTAATTTAAAAAAGAGCGGCAAAACAATCGTTTTTACCAACGGCTGTTTTGATATAGTCCACGCCGGCCACGTAAGATACCTGATCCAGGCTAAACAGAAAGGCGATATCCTGATCGCAGCTATAAACAGCGACTCATCAACAAGGGCCATCAAAGGCAAAACAAGGCCTTTAGCCCCCCAGGAGGATAGGATTGAAGTCATTGCCGGATTAGAATGCGTCGATTATGTAACTGTTTTTAACGAATCCACGCCTTTAAATCTGATCAAACGCCTGAAACCGGATATTTTGGTCAAGGGCGGAAACTGGAAAAAGAAACAGGTAGTCGGCAAAAGTTTTGTCGAGGCCTGCGGCGGAAAAGTTATTATTATTCCTTTCCTGAAAGGCCGCTCAACCACCGGCATCATAAAAACTATTATAGCAAGGCATAAATGAATTCCAGGATTTACCGGATTATTGACGCAAACCTGAATAGGTCGCGGGAAGGGCTTAGGGTTTGTGAGGAAATAACCAGATTTATTCTAAACGACAGCAAACTTACCTCCCGGTTCAAGAATTACCGCCATCTCCTCAGCCATCTCTCGCAAAATCTTCCTCTAACCGCCGAGCAGCTGCTTAAATCCAGAGACAGCCGGCGGGATGTCGGCAACTACGCTTTCAGGCCAAAAAAGAGGAAAAATGAAGTGCGGGAGATTTTTACTGCCAATATCCGCCGTTCCGAAGAGGCCCTGCGGGTGCTGGAAGAATTTTCAAAAACGATAAATAAAAAAACAGCCGTGGATTTCCAGCAATTGAGATTTAAGCTATATACGCTGGAGCAGAGAACTCTGCTAAAGATAATCTCTACGGAGAAGGCTAAAGAGCTATGAGCCATGAGCTATGGGCTATGAGCCATGAGCTAACACAAGGCAAGTAAAATGTCTCTAAGAAATATCCTGAGATTATACGTAATTATCGATAAGGCCTTAATCGGCAAAAAAAGCGAATTGGAGACTGCCTCTTCGGTTATCAGCGGCGGGGCCACAACCATCCAACTGCGGGATAAATACTCCAGCACCCGCAGGCTGATCAAGATCGGCTTAGGGTTAAGGAAGCTGACCCAAAAAAATAAAGTCAAATTCATTATTAATGACCGGATAGACATAGCCTTAGCAACAGGCGCTGACGGTGTCCACCTCGGCCAGGAAGATCTTCCTTTAGGTTTTGCCAGAAAATTAGCGCCGAAAAAGCTCATCGGGATATCCATCCATTCGTTAACCGAAGCTCGAAAAGCTGAACAGGAGGGAGCTGATTATATTGCCCTGGGGCCGATTTTCAGCACATCTTCCAAGTTGACAGGCCCGCCGGTTGGCGTTAAAATGATCAACCGCATCAAAAGATCGACGCGTATTCCCCTGGTGGTTATCGGCGGTATAAATATCGCCAACATAGAAAGCGTAATTACCCAAAAACCGGACGGAATAGCCATTGCCTCGGCCGTGCTAAAAAGTAAAAGCATAAGAAAATCAACTTTAAAAATTGCTAAACTGCTATACTAGTTTAGCAATTTAGCTATTTATCAGTTTAGCAATTTAACCATTTAGCAATAGGATACCGTATGACTCAAATTGAATCTGCCAGAAAAAAAAAGATTACTCCCTTAATGAGAAAAATAGCCCGGCTGGAAAAACTGGATCCGGAATACATCCGATCCGGCACAGCCGAAGGCAAAATAGTAATTCCATCCAATATCAACCGCAGGTTATCCAGGCCCTGCGGAATAGGAAAAGGACTGCGGACAAAGGTAAACACTAATATCGGCACCTCGGCCGAGCATGTTTCGCTAAAAGAAGAGGTTGAAAAGCTAAAGGTATCCTTAGAGGCAAACACCGATACGGTAATGGACTTAAGCACAGGCGGGGATATAGTAAAAATATGCAAAGAAATCATCAAAAACAGTCCCGTCCCCCTGGGAACAGTCCCGATCTACGAAGCAGCTATCAAGACGGTTAAAAAAAGAAAAATGATCGTCAAAATGGAGGAAGAGGATATATTTTCGGCGATTGAGTCCCAGGCAAAAAACGGGGTTGACTTTATGACCATCCATGCGGGGATTACTTCAGAAACCTTAGACCGCATCAAAAAAGGCCCCCGGTTAATCAATATAGTGAGCCGGGGCGGCGCCTTTCTGGCAACCTGGATGCTTTACAATAAAAAAGAAAATCCTCTTTATGAAAAGTTTGACAGGGTGCTGGATATAGCCCGGCGTTATGATATAACTTTAAGCCTTGGGGATGGTATGCGCCCGGGTTCAATTGCTGATTCTACAGACAGGGCCCAAATCCAGGAATTAGTCCTCTTAGGCCAGCTTACCCGGCAGGCACAAGATAAAGGCGTGCAGGTTATGATCGAAGGACCGGGACATATTCCCTTAAACGAGATAGAAACTAATGTGATCCTGCAAAAAAAGATTTCCAACCAGGCGCCGTTTTATGTGCTGGGGCCGCTGGTTACCGATATAGCGATGGGATACGACCATATTAATGCGGCCATCGGCGGAGCGATAGCAGCTGGTTTCGGAGCAGACTTCCTCTGCTATGTCACTCCATCTGAACATATCAGGCTGCCATCGGCAGATGATGTAAAGCAGGGTGTTATTGCCACGCGTATCGCTGCCCATGCCGGAGATATTGCTAAAGGAATAAAAGGTTCCTTAGCTAAAGATCTGGCTATATCCAGGGCGCGTAAACGCAGAAACTGGAAAAAACAGATCGAGCTGTCGATAGACCCCGGGTATTCGCAAAAACTTAGACAAGAAAGCGAACCGAAAATTTCTGACGTATGCACAATGTGCGGGGAATACTGCGCCATTAAAGTGGTAGAAAAGTTCTTCAACCACAAATAAACAAACGGGCTGTAAGCCCGGCCCAAAGCTCACAGCTCATAGCTTAATATGCAATAGGTGAAATTAGTTTAATGAATAAGAAAAGGGAAACGTGGAATACGCATATCGGAATGATTCTGGCAATGATCGGGACAGAGGTCGGCCTGGGTAATATCTGGAGATTTCCCTATCTTGTCGGCAAATACGGCGGCGGCGCTTTTATTATTCCCTATATAATCATTCTGTTCGGGGTCGGGATATTTGCGATGATGGCCGAGTGGGCCATCGGCCGGCATACCCGCAGAGAGTCCCTGGGCGCATTCCAGAAAATCAAATTTCCTTTTGGCCGCGACATCGGGGCATGGGGTGTAATCGGGCCTTTTTTCTTATATGCTTATTACATCGTAATAACCAGCTGGGTGATATTTTTTGTCGCGGCATCTTTCGGGAGGCTTTATTTCGGGGTTGAAATGGAAAAATTCTTCCTTGGTTTCTTAGCCAGCCCCTGGGTGTTTGTGGTTCACGCGCTGGCGGTGCTTATTACCAGTTTTATCCTGGCCTTGGGCGTCCAGCGCGGAATAGAGAAGGCCTGCCGGTTTATGATACCATCTTTATTCATCCTTCTGGCTATCGTAGCTGTCAGATCTATTACTTTACCCGGAGCAAGCGCGGGGATTGAGTTCTACATGAGGCCCCGCTGGAGCGGACTGCTTAATCCCGCCACCTGGATTGCGGCCTTAGGCCAGGTGTTCTTCACCCTCAGCCTGGGAATGGGAGCAATGCTGATCTACGGCTCTTACTTGAAAAACGACTGGGGAATACCGGCCAATTCTATTGCCTGCGCATTGGGTAATACTTCTTCGTCAATACTGGCTGGATTTGCCATATTTCCTGCTGCTTTTGCCCTTGGCTTTGGAAAGCTTGTTTCAGGGTCTCAAAGCATCGGCCTGACATTTTTGGTCCTGCCGAAGGTATTTGAAAAAATGCCTGCCGGCTGGTTATTCGGCGGATTATTTTTTACCCTGCTTACTTTTGGAGCCTTATCCAGCGCGATCAGCATTCAGGAACCGAGCATTGCCTGGTTAAAAGACGAAGTCGGCTGGCCAAGAAAGAAATCAGCGATCCTGACCGGAATCCTGCTCTGGGTAATGGGACTGCCTTTTATCGCTAACGGCTATCTTAAAAACGCGGGGCTGGGCCAAAAATTAGCCCTGCTCAGCAAAATGGACCTGGTCATCGGGCAATTAGCCCTGCCTTTCTTCGGCCTGCTCTGTATTATCGCGGTAGGGTGGTTTATGAAAGAGAAGGGGTTTGAAGAAATCAATAAGAATGCCCGGTTTAAACTTGGTTCCTGGGCCAGGCCCTGGATGAAGCTTGTGGTTCCTGCGGTTACCATCTTAATTTTTCTATCTATCCTGCTTGAGAAGCTTCAGGAGCTTGGAATAATCAGCAGGGTCTTACCAAAAACACCAGAAGCTGAATTTATCCCCTCAGGCATTGACCTGTCCGTAGTACTGATGATAATTTTCGTCTGCGCAGCGGTCTGGGGAGGATTTATATTCACTACCCTGAAAGTAATTCAGGTTGAAAGAAAGAAATTCAAAAATGGACCTGACTATTCTGGCAAGCGATAAATTCGGCTGGTTCTATGTCTGGGGCCAGATTATTATTTTTTACCTGATTTTTCTTTATATTCATCGAAGAGCGGAGAAGAAATAACTTATAAAATATGCGGGTGTGATTCAATGGTAGAATATCAGCTTCCCAAGCTGAATACGAGGGTTCGATTCCCTTCACCCGCTCCATAAAACAATGAAAAATAGATTTATACTTTTAATCTTGCTGTCCATGTTTCTGGCAGGCTGTGCTACGGTTCCTTCTCCCAGGCCGGTAGCAAGAAAAATCGGCATCTACCACCCTGTCAAAAAAGGAGAAACTCTTTCCCGGATTGCCAAAATCTACCATTTAAGCGCGGAGGAAATAGCCCGGGTTAACCGCCTGTCGGATAAGAACAAAATTGATATCGGCCAGCTCCTGTTTATTCCCGGGGTTTATCCCTATAAAAAATCTTCAACCGGCCGGCTCCAGCCTTCTTTTTTCAAGACCGCCCGGATAGAAAACAGGTTTATCTGGCCGTTAAAGAACAAAATCTGTTCTTTTTTCGGGTCTGTCAAGAATGGAATAAAAAATAAAGGGGTTGATATTAAAGCGGAAGAGGGAACTGCCATAGTCGCCGCGAAAAGCGGAATAGTG